>SMWK01000092.1 GCA_004356895.1 Gammaproteobacteria bacterium | reverse complement strand
AGACGAGGTTGATCTCGCGTTCCGAAAGTGGACATTGCCCTTGGTTGTCGCCATCGGCGAGCGCAGATTGCGCTTCAACCAATTGCGCTCGTCCCTGCACGATGCGACACCACGGGCGATCGCGATTGGGTTGAAGTCGCTGCTTCGACACGGCTGGGCAGATCGCAGTCTTATTGACGAATTTCCGCCCACCGCCGGTTATCAACTGCGACGCAAAGGTCAGCAAATTCTGGTATGTGTCAACGGCTTATGCCAGGCCGATTAGCCTGAAAATTGCACGAATGCGGACCAGAAAACGGTTAAATTTAATAATATTCAGAAGTTTATGGCTGAGATTGTTCAAGTTTGCAAAGTACAGTTTGTACTATGCGGGCTAAACTGGAGTAACCGTGAGAAGAAAAGTGTCTCTTAGAAATTGGGGCCTAACCCAAATGATCTGTGTTGCGCTTGTCCCGCGCCAGGTTTCCATCAATTTTGTCACGCCAAAACTGCGTATTTGTCGGCGGTTCTTAATAGTGCTCCGGACACTTATGCCAAAAAACATCCATCAACAAATACAACGACCCTCTTTGCAGGAAAGTAAATATCGGGCCTGCCAGGGAGATAATTCATGATCCTGTATCTATAGCCCTTATCTTCAGAATCTGCAAGGAATCAACAATGCGCTGTACTGTGATTCCTAATTTTCAAGCGCTTTCATTGCATCGCTGATCAAGGCTATGGCGAGACTAAACGCTGGCATGCCGCCCGTCACTGCCGCGGTCTCTGCGACACCAAAGAGGTCACGCACACTTGCTCCCGCCTTGAGCGCAGCGCTTGCGTGCAGTCGGGCAGGGCGCTCTTGTCCGGCACCTACAAGCAGAGCAAAGTGCACGAGTTGCTGCGTTTTGCGATCTAGCGCATTGCGATGTAGCAACTCTTCGCGCCACGCTTCGATGGCCCCGATGGCATCCATTCTGTCGGCTGCCTTGCCGACAGCAAGCCTGTCTTCGATGGCGTCGGGAACGAAGCCAAAAAGGTCTCTGTAGTTTTTTCGGAAATCTTCAGGGTTCATATCAAGTCTCTCAAGCCATCTCTGGCGGGTCAAACCTGTGGAAATCGGGGCCTGGATTGCCGCTCTGACGCCAGTACATGTCGATGTGACCAAGGTGATAGCTGTGGTGGCCGTACATGCTCCACAGAAAGCCCATCACGGTCCAGTTGCGCCCGACGAACTCCACCTTCTTGGCCAACGTAGATTCGGTGAAACTTCGGAGCAACTCCATGTTCACCGCGTGCAGGAGGCTCGCCTCCTCAAGGTAGTCGCCCTCATTGAGGCGAGCGGTGAGTTCGGCGGCGTCCGACGGCTTTGGCATGCTCGCACCCTCTTCGCAAGATGCTGCGGCATGAATCCATAGATGCTCGGTCACGACTTGGTGGATAAATAGAGACTTTATTGTGACCGTTTTGATTCGTGTGCCAATGCTCAGGCCCTCGTCAGGATTTGGCTGCCACGTTCGCAGGTCGTCCTCTGTAGCGCTGACACCCGCGCTTGTCAGATGCACCAGACGATCAAAGAGGACACAAAAACGCTCTAATTCGCTGGACATGAGCCCCCTCGAGGCGATTGGGCTGGTGTGAATTTCTTGTTCATGCCACCAGTGTAGGAATCACCGGCCAACCCAGGAAGAGCGCCGTTTGGGAATCAATCGGCGGATCTTTCGATTCGCCATAGGCCGCATCAGCGCCGCTGATCCTCGGCGTGCTTCGCTCTGTGCTGCCGTCGCCACGCAGCCGGGGTCGTACCGTGCGTTTTGCGGAACTGCCGAATGAAATGTGTTTTGTCCTGCCAGCCCACATGACTGGCAATTTCATCAAGGGAATCTTCGGTGTGTACAAGACGTGCCGCCGCCTCTGCGACACGGCCGGAGCGAATCCACTCTCCAACTGAATGACCTGTGAATTTCTTGACTGTAGTGGCTACGTGCGCCGGCGTCCTGTGTACATTGGCCGCTACATCTTTGAGAGATATGGCTGAGAGGCAGTACTTCTGAATAAACTCTAGCGCGTCGGAAACCAAGGAACCCGGCGCATTGGCGATCGCATCTCCGCGCATGGCCCTGTGCACCTCACCCAAATAGATGAGCAGCAGGCTGCGAATCAACTCGGACGACTCGGGATCTCCGCGCTCGCATTCTTCCTGTAGGTCACGGCATACCCGTAATACGCGCGATCTGCGCGACTTTGGGATGGGTACGATTGGCAGAGCACCGAGCCGCACTTTGCGAAATGGGCTCATAAGCAACTGTCCTTCGTCAAGTCGGTAGCAGCTAGGGCAGAAACCAACGACCCAAGATTCAATGCTGGTACCACCCAGCGGTTGGTGGGGAGCCCCAGCGGGAACCACCATGACACTTCCCGGCTTGACCTCGATCGTGCTGCCGTGCACCATTCGCAGACTACCGTCCACCACATAGCACAGTCGGTGGTCGGTGTGTGAAGTTACAGCGCGTGCCGGAAGCCTGTCGGACTTGTTGTGCTGCACAAAGGCAGGACCTGCTTCGGTCGCACCGTGTTCTTTATTGCTCATGGCTCAGAGAAAGTGTATGAGTAAAATAAACGCTGTTTTGATCGGATAAGTGGCGACCGTTGCCGACCACCACTCTCCTAAGAACCACTAAAAGGGGTCGGATACAATAAATTTAAAATGTATCCGGCCCCTTTTCGCACTTTTCGCAATATGCGGGTTAGGGCCGGTCCCGGTCGTATTTTGGGGGCAGGTCAGAGGTTCTTGTTTAGCTGCCTGCAGACTTTTCGTACCTCCTTGATGAACATTTCTACGGCTGGCGCCAGAACGCTGCGCGCGCGGGTTGTGATTCCAATTGGGAGACTTGTTTCTGGCAGGTCCACCGGCAAAGTCGCCAGCAAGCCGCTACGCTCTTCGTACATTATCTGATGTCTGGAACGGGCACTAACACGGTCGCTCTCCATCAGCAAACCCCGTAACAGCACCAACGAACTGGTCTCAACGACATGAGACGGCTTCTCCTCCTGTCGGTTATCCACAACCAGTTCGAACAACTTGCGAGTCGTGGTGCCATGGCGCGGAAGCACCCACGGGTATTGCAGCAGATCCTTCCACTCGATTTTTTTTAAGCGTGTGAGTGGATGCTGCGCACGCACGATGATTGACAATTGGTCATCAAACAGACGTTCCTCAGTTAGGCCACCGTCGCTGCCTGGGCCGTGCAACGCGCCGACTATCACGTCTATATCGCCGCATCGCAACGCCGCCACAAGGTCGTCAAGCGGCCCGCCGTGCGTCGAGATATCGAGGTCTGGATGATCGGCCAACAACTGGTTAATTGCCCGGGGAACAATCAAGGTGCGGGAGTACGGCATTGTACCAATTGAAACATGACCGACCTGGACGCCCTGCATGTTCGAGATCTCATCAATTGCATTGCGCATGTAACTTCTCGCCAGCTTGACGTATTGAGCAATCGATCGCCCCAAGGTGGTAGGTACGATCGCATTGGGCGTTCGCTCAAAAAGGGTCAAATGCAGGCTATCCTCCAGCTTCCTTAGGGACGACAAAACGGCCGCTGGCTTGATCCCCAGATGATCCGCGGCGCTGGCAATATTCTGGTGATCAACTACTGCAAGAAACGCGTCCAGCCAGGTTGCGGATATGTCCATTCTGAAGAAACGCGCGGCGCCCGGTGAGCTCATGAAAACGG
Organism: Gammaproteobacteria bacterium; assembly: GCA_004356895.1. GTDB lineage: Bacteria > Pseudomonadota > Gammaproteobacteria > Pseudomonadales > Azotimanducaceae > SMWK01. The sequence continues at coordinate 2,961 of SMWK01000092.1, read as the reverse complement.
CGGGGGGTACCAGCTGCTTAGCGGCCGCAAATGCTCGTGCAGCCAGCTCGGCCCGTGGGATCAATGCCTCCCCGAATGCGGTCAGGCTGACCCCCTTGGGGATTCTATTGAACAACGAGACACCGAGCTGCTGCTCCAAATCCTGAATTGATTTGGTAACCGATGTCTGCGATCGATTAACTACTTTGGCTGCCCCTGTGACGCTCGCCGCATTGGCGACGGCCAGGAAAATGCGTGCCTGACGAACCCCAATTTTTTTCATGCCTGCATAATAGCAGCTACAGGAGAGCTTCGAGCGCAATTGCGCCTAGCAAATGCAGCCCGTTACTCACTGCACTATCTCTCCCAATCTGTCTTCTGATTCTGGCGATGCCAGCGACTCCTAACACTCGCGAAGACTAGGACGGTTACTGCTGCGAGGAGGCCCCACAGGAGCAATATTATCGGCTCCTTTTTCGGCGTTTCGGCTACTTCACCGGCATCAGGCTGCACCGGTGTGTCATCTGTAGCGTGCTCTTTGACGGGGTACCTGGTTATCAACTCGCCATTCTCAACCGTAATATACGGCGCGGAATAGTCGACCTCGTCGCCGGCGTATACGGACCCGCAGTCGATGCCCAGAAGGCGCATCGATAGCGACGCGAGTAACAAGACAATAAAATGTTTGCTGAGCATGCGACTTCAATTCATTACAAGTCCGGTGACTCGTAGGCAATTTTTCCACCGACGACGGTAAGCACAGGCTTGATCTGGTCAAGGCGCTCTATGGGCACCTGCATAATGTCTCCGTCGAATACGACCAGATCAGCCAACTTGCCAACTTCAATTGACCCCAGGCTGTCCGTTGCGCCGATGAACCGGGCCGCCCAACGGGTGAGCGCGAGCAGTGCAGAGGGTCGATCCAGCGCCTGGCTCGGCGCAACAACCCTGCCGTCATCGGACCGGCGAGTCACCGCCAATTGCATATACCAGGTCGGATAATTCTTGTCGTCTCCGGGCTCGGTACCTTCAATGTGAAATGGTATACCTCGTTCAAGCAGAGTTTGTAGCGGCGCCATCCTTTCCAAGCCGTCCCAGCCGTATTGCGCTTCGATAACATTCTTGATGCCGAGTGGCTCCGCGTCGCGCTGGTTGATGCCCGTGGAAAGGCTCACGCCGAAGCGGATCAGTTCCCTGAGCTGTGGGTAAGCAGCATAAAACTCGAAGACTTCCGGTACCCAATCGATATTGTGGTCGAATCCCTGCGGGCGCCATAATTCGTCAACGTACAGATTATCCTGACCCTCCGCCGTTAACACGTTTTGCATGGCCAGGCGTATGGCCTCGCTGCCCATGTTATGAATGCCGGTCACATTCCAGCCATGCTGTCGGGCCAGCAGCACATTATAGAAATCGGTCTGTTGCTGCTGTGTCTCGGATAACTCATCCTGACTCAGGTTGGTAAACCACTCTGCGGTCCAGCGGTTGTAACCATGAGAGCTGGGACTCAGTGCACGAATCACGGTTGTCTTGGGCTCGATCGTCAGCAGACTTGCCGCGGCATCCGGCGAACCCGAATGCGGACCTACCGATGCACCAACTATCATAACCATCGGCCCACGGTCGTCGCTAAGTGAAAAATCCACGAGATTTCCGATTCGCTTGAGGTACTTCTCACCTTCTGGGTTCTGCCGTAAGAAGTCGAGGCCCGGGTAGACTCTGACTGCCAGTTTTCTTCCGTCGCCGTCATGAAACAATCGGTTGAGAACGGTCATAGTTGGTCCGCTCATGTGGCCCGTCGCAAGGGTCACACCATGCCTGGCGTATTTCGCCAGTGTTTCAACCGCCTCAGGAATGGCAACCTCGTCGAACCATTGCGGGTTGGGCCAGGGTCGGACTTCGCGCCCAATGTAGCCACTTAACTGCGCTCCCGCTCTGCCCGTATAGTTACCTTTGGCGTCACGATCGAGATGAAAATGGTCTTTTGGGAAGCCCTTTTTCAATGCGAGCTCAATCATCGCGGTATTGACAAGGCTGTAGCTGCTATCGAGATAAACAACTATTGGTGTGTCAGGTGCAATTTCGTCAAGCGTGGAAATACTCCACGCCTTCATTGCAATGGCGGCCCAAGAGTCGCTAAGGTTGAAAAACATCGGCGCGCCGTTCGAACTTTCCTTGTCTATTATAAAAGCCAGTGTATCGAGTGCCTGATCCAGCGTTGATCCGCCGAAGCGGGGGCGTATGCGCCCGCCCCACTGACTGTCTTTCAATATATCTCCAGCCGGGACGGCATTGTCGCCATCACTGTAAATAAATCCGGGCGTAAGAGTCCTGCCGAGAAGATCGATGCGTCGCGTGCTGGGGCCCGCAAGACGCATGATTCGATTTACGGACCCTACAGCGAGAATGCTGTTGCCGCGGACGGCGACAGCCTGCGCTATCGTAAAGTTTTCGTCCGCGTCTGCTGTGAGAACCTGCCCGTTATAAAGAACAATGTCGGCGTAGCGAATCAGCTCCGGTGGTATGGCGTTTTCCTGGGAGATTGCGGTTACAGGCAACAGTTGAATCGTTACGCACAAGAGCAGCAACGCCCTCTTCGGCTTGCTTGCACCGGACACCTTGTGTGCCGGCTCACAACCATCTGCTGCATACTTGTAAGTGGGCTCGACCCTGCGTTTATTCTTGTATTCGCGCAGCATTTTCATAACATCCTCCACACCTTGTATGACACTCTCATCTGTTAACAGGAATATCACTTGAAGCAGCTACTATCAACTATTGGATGTGATGGATATGTATTTTAGAAAACTCAGTAGCGCTTCAATCTTCGTACTTATCGGCCTATTTTTCTATGGTCACGCGATGGCATATGAGCCGCCATCGCAGGTGTCGATCGAAGACATCGTTGCGGCATCGGACGAAGTCATGGCACGCGCTGATATTCCAGTGCGGGGCGATAACGGCTACGTAGAAGACATCATT
>SMWK01000091.1 GCA_004356895.1 Gammaproteobacteria bacterium | reverse complement strand
CTGGGGGCTCCAAGCAGCCCGGTACCGCCAGAGCGGCTAGGAGCATGGATAGGAGTCGCGCAGTAGACGCGTGCATCGGTATCCCTCCTCCCGGGCAACGCCCAGATCTCGCTCCGACCAACTATTATTGAACAGCCTAGCTGCCGCCAACCAAAGGGGGCAACAGAACTGGGGAAAGACCGGCGATTTGAATAGTCGAAGTTCTCAGCCGCGAGCACCACAGTTTGGCAGGACAGGACACAGAGGCAGGCTTGCAAGCATGAACAGACGGTAAAAAACGTGAACTCGTCTTACGTGCCATAACGACCCCGTCAATCAATCACGAATTGTTCCAGATGCACCGGCACCAAAACCCGTGAATTTGGTGAAATCTTGGCAATGACATTGCGGAACGGGATTAGCTTTCCTTCCACATTCGCTTCCTGGGAAAACCCGTATGGCAGGTTGAAGCTATCCCAGTGGGTAGGAATGATAATACGTGGATTTCCGGTGACTCTTACGAGGCGTTCGTCATAGTTGTAAAGACCTAACCTGGAGCCATTGACTCCGGCCAGGAGTATGTCCGGGTTCAGACCTTCCAATTCGCGTTCAATAAAATTCATTGACCCCATGGTCAGAACGCTGTGGCTGTCGAAGCGAGCCAGAAACATCAGCGAACCACCTTCAATAAACTGATTAATGCGAAGCGGCGCATTCAGCTCAGTATTGCGGTCATATCGCCGGGAATCGAAATAGTGTTTTTCACCCAAAGCCGAATGAATGGAGGGAATAACCCGAACTGAAAAATTCTCAAACTGATAATCTTCGCCACCACCCACTGCATATAGCTGATCGTTGGGAATACCGTAAGCTCGCAAAATGGTGATCGTGGTCTCTGACCCAATTACTTTGGCACCGGTTTTCATTGCAATATAGGGAACGTCGCCCAAATGGTCATAATGTCCATGATGCACCAATATGAAATCGGCCTTCGTAATCAGGCGATCAATCAGGTCTGTATCCCAGACCCCAACTTCATCGCGAGCGAAGGCATGCCTGTCATCATCAGGATGTTGGGGGCCGGCAAAATGGAGGCGTGAAATATAAGGATCGATTAACACCGTGACGTCATTATCTGAGATCTTCCAGCCAGCCGCACCGAAATACGTGAACTGCAAACCTGTTTGCACGTTTACGTCCTGGGCGAAAGATTGCGACGCCATTGCCAAAAGACAAAACATTACAAGGCATAGGCTAATCAATTTCATTGTATTTCCGTAATTTCCGACTTCGAAAATCTTCTTACGCTCAAATTAATTGCATCCAAGGGGGCTAGCGAGACAGTTATAGGTCCAGATACCAATCGAATTCGATCATGTTTGTCTCGCAAGTTTAAGATAGATGATCACTGCACCAGATCTTTATATGATCGGACTATGGCCTTTATGGAAGCCGACTGGCCCTGACCGATAGCTTGTGAATCACTCGCGATCTTCCCCCAGATTTGCCGCATCGTGCATATTAACTGCTAACCAACGGCTGCTTACGGCTAAAGCGAACATTCGTTAACGGTTAACGATGTTCTCTTCCATCCACTGTACGAAGCCTCGGACGCCGATACCACACATGGCGGCACCGAGGGCAGAGCCCTCGAGCCACATCAGGAATTCAGACCGCTGGTCGCCGTGGACTCAGAAACTACGAGATACGGTTCGGATAGACGTCGTAGTTCTTACCGTCATAGGTCACGCGTACAGTCTTGACCTCGTAGCGCTGCATGTCGGCGCTGCGATTACCGCGGATCGAAACCTGGGCTCCGACCGGGATGGTCTCTTCAGTCAGCCCCGATCTCTGGGTTCTCGACGGCGGCGCCATCGTGATATCCCAGACTTGGCCATTCTCGTCTTCGATCTGCATCGTCGCGTGCGGCCCGGACAGGCTGACAGAACTGTGTAACGTGCCGGACAGCTCGAACTGGTTGTTAGTCTGCCCGCTCCAGCCGTGGTGGGCTGATATCTGCGGTGCCGCGAGCGCAAGCGCAACCCCGCCTGCTCCTAAGCCAACAAGAATTCTCTTGTGCATAGCTGACTCCCTAATGGATTCAAACACCTCGTTACGCGGATCGACAATACCATATACCCGAGGTCAATTTTTGTTCATTTTTCTCTTAGAGCCACGTATCGACGTTCATTAAACGGCAGCATTTGGCCATATGCTGACATTCGGAGTTTAGTACTCATCCGCACATCTAATGACTTTTTGCGGGGTAGTTCCAGAAAACGCCGCAATGCGCCAACCATCCCGGGTTTTCATCAGGATGTAGGCGACACCTTCTACCGACAGAATGTCACCATCAGTTGTCGTTCGGACGTTGTAACCGCTCGTAATGGCCGAGGAATCGCTCAACACGCAGACATTCCGTGCGTTGTAGGTCGACTTAGACCAGTTGGCCGGACCCGTCCGGCGTCGCTCGGCGTATCTGGCGACAGTCTCCTCAACGCTGTCGTAGACTTCATTTCTACTGAGAATCATCCATGGGATCAGGTGCGTTTCGGCCGGTATTCGTTCGGCCTGGCCAGTCGCAGCGTACTCGTAGTACTTATCCACGACATGTAGCACTTGTTCTCTGATCAGGGCTTCCTCGGCCGCCGATACGGCTCCGCGCAGCTGATTGATTGCCTCTACGGCCGCTCGCTCCTGCTCAGCCGAGGGGTTCGTCTGTGCGAACACGAGAATACCGCTCAAGCAGAGCCCGAGGCCGATCGACAGGCTTACCCATACCTTGTTCATCTTGTTCATGTTGTTCATGTTGTTCATCTTGTTCAATTCTTCTCCCTCAGATTTGCGCCAGCTTCCATATTAACTGTTAACGAACTTCTGCTTTCGGCCAGAAGCAGACATTCGCAACTCCCGCGCACCTGATTTGAGTTCGATAGCAATGGCGTAAACCTCCGAAGATCCGATATTTTCACCCGTATGCCTCGTAAACTCTCGGTCGTCGAGAGAAGTAAACGGCCCCGGAAAGGGCTATCGTGGCACGGTGAAGGACTACGACGTCATTGTCCTGGGCGGTGGGGCCGCAGGCCTCATGTGCGCGATTGCGGCCGGGCAGCGCGGCCGGCGCGTCTTGGTCCTCGAGAGCTCGAACAAGATCGGCAAGAAGATCCTCATGTCCGGCGGCGGCCGCTGCAACTTCACGAATCTGCATTGCGATCCCTCGTATTTCGTCTCGGCCAACCCGAAGTTCTGTATCTCGGCGCTCAGCCGCTATACCCAGTGGGACTTCATCGCGCTGGTGGAGAAACACGGCATCGCCTATCACGAGAAGACACTGGGGCAACTCTTCTGCGATGAGTCATCGAAAGACATTCTCGCCATGCTGGTGGCTGAGTGCGAAGACGAGAATGTTTCTATACTAACCGACTGCGACATCGCCGACGTCACCCACGATGCGCGCTACACGGTGGCGTGCAGTTACGGCGAGGTCACTGGCGAATCCCTGGTGATCGCGACAGGTGGTTTGTCAATTCCGAAAATGGGGGCGACCGACTTCGGCTATCGTTTGGCGAAACAGTTCGGGCTGAACGTGCTGGAGACCCGTGCCGGGCTCGTGCCATTTACATTTACGGGTGCTCTGCAAACATTATCGGAGCGTCTCTCGGGGATCAGCGTGCATGCCACGCTCAGCACTGCCAACACTTCATTCACCGAGGGCATTCTCTTCACCCATCGGGGGCTCAGCGGCCCGGCAGCGCTGCAGCTTTCCAGCTACTGGGAGCCCGGTAGCGAGATCCGCATGAATCTCTTGCCGGAGCAGTTCGCCGAGGCGCTGCTCCTGAAGGCCAAGGCGTCACAACCCGCCGCGCGGGTGCGGACCGTGTTGAACACGCTGCCCAGGGCGCTGGTGCTGGAATTCGAGCGGCTCTGGTGGCCCGCATCCGCCGAAAAACCCCTGGCCGAGCTGTCGGACCAGACGCTGCGTAACATTGCCGAACGACTGCGCGGCTGGCCCATCAGACCCGCCGCCACGGAAGGCTACCGCACCGCGGAGGTCACCCTGGGTGGGGTCGACACGGATGAGCTCTCTTCCCAGACGTTGGAGTGCAAACGCCAGCCGGGGCTTTACTGCATCGGCGAGGTCGTGGACGTCACCGGGCACCTAGGCGGATTCAACTTCCAGTGGGCCTGGGCGTCGGGACAAGCGGCAGGCCGGGTCGTCTAGCCGTTCCCTAATCGGCCGACGAGCGCCGCGGCGATCTCGTAAACTGCCTCTCAACCCGCGATCTAGCGCCCTGCATATTAACTGTTAACGAACGGCTGCTATCGGCCATGTGCAGACATTCAAATCGGTCCCAATACGTACATTCTGAGCGTCTGCTTTCTCGACAGCGGCGGCCCATTCACGTTTGATGGGCGTCCTTTTTCCTATCTCAACTACTCCCCGCGAATCCGACTGTAATCACGAATATCTACGCTCTCAGAGCGCTTGAGAACGGGAGTCGTCTTTATTGATCGAACAAGTTTGTCGATCTCTTCGGTTTCAATATCCTTTGACTCAGGATCACACTGATAGGTGATGAATAGGATTGTCCGTTCGTTCGTAAGCCACCACTGTCTATAGAATGAACCCCTTTCCAAATAATCATACTGATAACCAGAATAGTCCCCCCAGTTTTTCCAGGTAAGCAGTACTGAGAATTCCACGTTGGTCAGATTTCTCAGGATGTCTTCACTGACGACAGCGGGAGCGTCAAAGGGCAGTATTTTTAAGCTGCCTACGCCGTTAGGATGACTGAGACTAATCACGCTTCCCCAATTGTCACCAGGGCCAGTCTCGATGGTATGTTCCCAACCGTCCTGTATTTCTATCTGAAAGGAAGGGAAGGATAAAGTTTCTGCATTTAAACTTGTCGTCATTACAAAAATGACTATTGCGAGAATATATTTCATCATTCAGTACCGTCGCTGTTAATTTCAGCGTTAGACTGCAAGTAAGCTTCCTATATTGCTACTATTTTCGTAATAGTTGCATGTGACTGCCCTAGAGGTATCACTTTTAGAGACCTTTGGAGCCTACCGTCAGGGCGCATCCGAAGGCGGTCGTCACGATGCTTCTAGAACACCAGAAATCCGTCCCGACGCCGTGAACTTTCAAAGCCCCGTCTAGTGCGGGTTTTTGTTTTACGCGTGTGGCTTGCTTATTAACTGTTAACCAACAGCTGCTTTCGGCTGCCATTTCAACCGATCGACGCAACACATGCAGCAAATCGTTCTGCCGATAAATGATATGAAGCCGCTATGATCGCGCTATGCGTTTCTCAGAATCTGACGAAGTAGGGAACAGCTGTGAGCATCGCCCCAATTGCGACGAGAACAATGGTGTTGGAAATAAAATACGGGAAGATCATGAGCGCCAACCCGCAAACCATTGGAACGGCCGCCTTCTGCTTCCTGCCGTACACGAAGAATCCGAGCCCGATAGAACCGAACAGTAATCCCCAAAGAAGCCAAGACTCGTTCAATTCTCACCCCTCTCCCCCAGATATGCGATACCGCGCATATTAACTGTTAACCGACGGCTGCTTCGGCCAGAAGCGGACGTTAAACAACCCTCGATCTATCAATCCGTGACAGCGAAATCCGCCCAATACTTCTCAGTCCAAATGGACGGCCCTTCAATCAAGTCGTTCACCATCTTGACGTATTTTGGATCGAAGTTCGGAG
>SMWK01000090.1 GCA_004356895.1 Gammaproteobacteria bacterium | reverse complement strand
TGGTCCCCGAAGTGGTCCCTGGAACAGTTCCGAAAGGCGTATGGTTACTCGCTGGCCGCGTGCCTATCCTGCCACGGGCCTCAGCGCGGTGTTTAAACACACACCAGACGATTTCCGCGTGGACGAGAGTCTAAGCTTCGAAGTGACGGGTAGCGGCGAGCATCTTTATCTTTTTGTTGAGAAACGCAATCTGGGAACACCCGAGGTGGCGGGTTATCTGGCCCGGCAATTCCAGGTAAATTCTGTCGCAATTGGCTATGCGGGAATGAAGGATAAAGTTGCCGTCGCACGACAGTGGTTCAGCGTACACACGGCCAGAAACATAAAGCTGCCTGACGAGGCGGGCTTAGACCTACCAGGATTGAGGGTGCTCAGCGCAACCCGCCACGATCGCAAATTACGGCGTGGGCAATTATGCCGAAATGCGTTTACTGTGTTGTTGAAGGACGTCCGCGGCGATGGCTTGTCGGAGCGGATGGAATTGCTGGCGGAAAATGGCGCCCCGAACTACTTTGGACCACAGCGATTCGGTGCCGACAACCTCCAAGCTGCCCGAACTTGGTTGCAGAGACGCCGTAAATCCCGCATTTCGAAATTCATGAAAGGGTTGTATCTCTCTGTGCTACGGGCGTTTCTGTTCAACGAGATTTTGGGGCACCGTGTCGAAGACGGTAGCTGGAATCGGTCGATTGAGGGTGATGTGCTCATTGGGGGTGATCCCACGGCTCCGCTCTGGGGTCGCGGTCGGTCGCAGACCCTGGCGATGGCGTTGGCCATGGAAAACTCTGCATTGGTACCCCATAGGACACTTTGCGACGGGCTTGAATACGCGGGCGTGAGTCAGCAACGGCGCACTCAAGTACTACTTGCTGATTGGTTACGCTGGGAGCAATCGGGGGACGAGCTACTGCTTCGGTTTGCTTTGCCTGGGGGAAGTTATGCGACGAGTTTGCTGAATGAAAGCTTCGATCTGAGGTAGCGGATGGTGATTCCAGCATGAATACATACGATCTAAGTGGCATCGGCATGACCTCACAGCGAACCCGGGATCGGCTGGTCAAGCGCCTGGCAGACAATGGGATCGGGCACGACGAAGTGCTGAGCGCCGTTGCGTCGGTTCCCAGGCATATTTTCATCGATGAGGCGTTGGCCCATCGTGCCTACGAGGACACGGCGCTGCCCATCGGGCACGGACAAACGATTTCGCAACCGTTTATCGTCGCTCTGATGACTCAGTCGCTATTGAACCGTCCCCGTCCGCGCATTCTGGAGGTCGGCACCGGATCCGGATATCAGACGGCCGTGTTGGCTGGTCTCACGTCGCTGGTACAGAAGGTTTTTACGATCGAACGCATAGATCCGCTCATTGAACGTGCTCAGGAGCGCTTACGGGCGTTGCGGTGCAGCAATGTCCGTTTCAAGCATGGAGATGGATACCAGGGATGGCTGGAGGAGAGCCCGTTCGATGGAATTCTGGTAACGGCAGCCCCGAGGAGTGTGCCAGAGGCGTTACTCGACCAGCTAGCCGTCGGCGGGCGGATGGTGGTCCCCGTCGGCGCTGAAGGGGTGCAAGAGCTCAAAGTAGTTGATCGCAACCCCGATGGGTTCGACGTGGAAACGGTGGAATATGTCCGCTTCGTTCCGCTTCTCAAGGGTGTGCGCTGACTACGCGTGAGAACAATTCAGTGCCCCAGGTGCGTAGCCCCGGGCAGTGGCTGGGCGTTTTCGTCCGTGGCATGGCTATGGGGATGGCTGAGGTAGTCCCGGGAGTTTCTGGTGGTACCATCGCATTTGTCACCGGTATTTATCTGGAGTTGGTGGGTTCCTTCGCCAGCTTTGGTGCGAAATCGTTCCCATTGCTGTTTACGGCCGGACCGCGGCAGTTCTGGCGTGTACACAATCTGAGTTTCCTTGCGCTCCTCGGTGTCGGGATGGTGCTCAGCGTCTTGTTATTTGCCCGGTTGATCGGTGGCTGGCTCGAGGTGGTGCCACCCCTCGTGTGGGGGTTCTTTTCTGGGCTAATCGCCGCAACCGTGGTGCATATCGGTCGTCGCCGGTCGATCCGACTCCTGGTCACATACGGGGTTGTGGGTTTCGCAGTTGGCTTGCTCATGGTACTGGCGCTCGATCCGCTGGGCAGACAGGACTCGCTGTGGGTATTTTTCCTCGGTGGGGTGATTGCTGTGTGCGCGTGGTTGCTCCCGGCGGTATCCGGGAGCTTCCTGCTGCTCATTCTCGGGCTCTACGCCCCTGTGCTGGAGGCGATCAACGAGCTGTACTTCCCGGTACTCATTACCCTGGCAGCGGGCTGTGTTGTCGGGTTGCTCGGTTTTTCCAAGGGACTGTACTGGCTGATGATGCGACACGGGGAGGCAGTGTTGGCGTTCCTCACGGGATTCATCGCTGGTTCGTTACCGCGCCTGTGGCCGTGGACTGTGGATGGTGCGTTCACGAATCCCGCAGCCTACGAGTTGCTCACGGCGCAGAGTGCTTTGCTGCCTTGGGTGGGCGTCATGGCGTTAGCAGGCGTTGCATCACTGTGGCTGTTGTCGCGCTTCGAATAATCTGGCCAACGGCATTGACGGTGCTGCTTGGTCTTGGTAACGGCGCTTGTGTGGAGCTTGGTAGCCCTCCGGTCGTCGAGCGATCACCCGTATTCTCGCAAAAACCGGCAACTTATCTCGTCCATAGCGGGGACACGCTGTATTCGATTGCCTGGCGCTTCGATCTCGATTTCAAAGCGCTTGCACACCTCAACGGACTCGGATCTCCCTATATCATCCAACCCGGGCAGCGTGTGCGGTTGCGGGCTCCAGCCACTGCGAAATCCCCGGAGTCTCCATCGCGCCCCCACGTTCGAGTCGCGCCGAACTCCTCCTGGCGATGGCCAACCGACGCACCCGTGAGCCGCGAGTATGGGCGGGGTAACAGGGGGCTAGACTTTGCCCTCGCAGCTGGCCATCGAGTGCTTGCGACAGCTGCGGGAACGGTGGTTTATTCCGGTACGGGACTGGGTGGTTATCGACATCTGACCATCATCAAACACAACGACACCTATCTGAGTGCCTACAGCCAGAACTTCGCGCCTGCGGTCGCCGAAGGAGATTCGATTAAAGCCGGCGGGCTCATTGCCGACATACAGGGAAGAGGACGTGCCGCACAGACACTGCACTTTGAAATTCGCCGGGAAGGCGAACCAGTCAATCCCAGGTCAGTGATCCGGCAATAACGAAGTCCCATCCCTACAGGAGTAGGAATGGTCCCTATAAGATCATAGGGAGGTGCGTCTCCACTTATTGGCACATGAAGGGACGCTCCTATGTCGGTCGAAGAACACACGGTTATACCAAACTCGTTTGGTGATGCGCATTTCGAAGTGGCTCAGGAAAACACCTGGTCTGCCGAGGAATCTCCGGATGCAACCCAGCTCTATCTGACGGAAATTGGCTTCTCGCCATTGTTGAACGCTGACGAAGAAAAACGTTATGCGCGCCTGGCACTCGCCGGTGACGAAGCGGGTCGTAAGCGGATGATCGAGAGCAATCTGCGGCTCGTAGTAAAGATCGCGCGACGTTATTTGAACCGCGGATTGTCTTTGCTAGATCTGATCGAAGAGGGTAATCTCGGACTCATCCACGCGGTAGAAAAGTTCGATCCAGAACGAGGATTCCGGTTTTCGACCTACGCAACTTGGTGGATTCGGCAAACTATCGAACGGGCAATAATGAATCAAACCCGGACAATTAGACTGCCGATCCACGTGGTCAAAGAGTTGAATCTGTATCTGCGGGCAGCGCGCGAACTCTCGCAGAAACTCGATCACGAACCCAACTCAGACGAGATTGCAGAGCTAATCGACAGACCTGTGGAAGATGTTCGGCGGATGCTGAAGCTCAACGAGCGGGTGGATTCGATCGATGCCGTGCGCAACCCTCAGGATCGTAACATGCTTGAGATGGTTCCGGACGAGAGTTCTCCGGATCCAGCTTTCCAGGTACAGAAGATCGATTTAATGAACAAGCTCGAGAATCTGTTATCCGAACTCTCCGACAAGCACCAGGAAGTATTGGCACGTCGTTTCGGGCTGCGTGGTTTTGATACGTCGACACTCGAGGAAGTCGGCAGCGAAATTGGTCTTACCCGCGAACGGGTGCGTCAGATCCAAGTGGAAGGATTGCTGCGATTAAGGCGCTCGCTGGAAGATCAGGGACTCAATCCCGAACAGATCTTCGGCTGATCCGTTCATCACGATCAGCTTCAGCGTTCCAGCAGCTCACGTTTATCGGGCTTACCATCCCAGTTCTCGTGATCCGGCAGTGGGTCTTTCTGCTCGGTGATGTTCGGGAAGGATTCCGCGAGGTCCGCATTGATCTCGAGAAAATCCTGCTGGTCATCAGGCAGTTCGTCTTCGGAGAAAATCGCGTTGATGGGGCATTCCGGCTCGCACAGTGCGCAGTCGATGCACTCATCCGGATGAATGACGAGCATGTTGGGACCTTCGTAGAAACAATCTACCGGGCACACCTCGACGCAGTCCGTGAGTTTGCACTTAATGCAGTTTTCGACCACAACAAATGTCATCTGGTCAGGCCAACTTCAACAAAGCTTCGTATTCTAACGGTGTTTGGCCAAAAAGGTTATTGCTTAAGCGAACGCTTCCCGACTTCGTAGAACCCACCAACACCTGTTCGATTATTCGAGGTGCCCACTCAGCTCGTAGAGCAGCAAAAGCGCCTGTTTGGGGGTCAACTCGTCCACATTCGTGTCGCGGATGATTTGTTCGAGTGGCGACGGGGTTAAAGAAGACGCCGGGGAAGACGCCGGGGAAGACGCCGGGGAAGACGCCGGGGAAGATTCATGCGTGGCTGATACGAAGAGATCGATCTGCAGCGGGTGGTTGGAGGCCTGTTGTTGTTCGAGTTCCTGCAGCCGCCGTTGGGCTGCATCGATCACCGTGTGGGGAATACCCGCCAGACGAGCAACCTGGATTCCATAACTCTGGCTGGCTGGCCCTTCTTTCACGTTATGGAGGAAAACGATGTTGCCGTCGTGTTCAGTGGCTGCAAGGTGAACGTTGGCGATGTTCGGCAGCTCATCGGGTAGTGCGGTCAATTCGAAATAGTGAGTCGCAAACAGC
>SMWK01000089.1 GCA_004356895.1 Gammaproteobacteria bacterium | reverse complement strand
TCAAAACACCCGAACTGCGTTAGTTTGTCCTTCCTCGAATCCTTGAGGTAGTGAGAGTCATGACTGAATCAAATCACCTAGGACCCCGCGGCGCGGGTTTTGATACGTTGAGCCTGCATGCCGGGCAAACGCCTGATCCGACAACCGGGGCGCGGGCGACACCTATTTATCAGTCGGCCTCCTTCGTGTTTCCGGACTCCGACTTTGCCGCGGGACTTTTCAACATCGAGCGTGCGGGGCATGTCTATTCGCGACTGTCAAACCCAACAAACGCGGTGCTCGAAGAACGAATCGCGGCGTTGGATGGTGGTGTAGGCGCCATCGCCACCGCAAGCGGTCAGGCGGCAATGCATCTCGCGGTCGTGACGATCTGTAGCGCCGGTGATCATCTGGTGGCGTCACGGTCTCTCTACGGTGGAACACACAACCTGCTCGAATACACGTTACCTCGGTTCGGCATAGAGACTACGTTTGTGGATCCTCGGGATATGAGCGCGTTCGAGGAGGCGATCAAGCCCAATACGAAGCTCCTTTTTGGCGAGATACTGGGTAATCCGGGGCTCGAGGTGTTGAACGTTCCGGAACTCGCTAAAGTCGCCAGCCGCAATGGGTTGCCACTGCTGGTAGACGCCACCTTCTCAACGCCCTACCTCTGCCGACCGATTGAGCTGGGTGCCGACCTGGTCATGCATTCTGCAACGAAGTTTCTGAGTGGTCACGGGGTGGTCATCGGTGGCCTGCTCGTGGACGGCGGAACCTTCGACTGGGAAGCCTCGGGGAGGTTTCCAACCTTGAGCGAGCCTTATGATGGGTTCCATGGTCTGGTGTTTGCTGAAGAGTTTGGCCCCCAGGCTTTCATCACTCGAGCGCGTAAGGAGGGTATGCGAGACTTCGGCGCGTGTATGGCTCCACTGACGGCCTTTCAGATCCTGCAGGGACTGGAGACTCTGCCGTTGCGCATGCAAAAGCATGTGGCGAACGCGATTAAAGTGGCTGAATACTTAAACGACCACCCGATGGTGCAATCGGTGAGTTACCCGGAGCTGCCAGGACATCCGGATCACGAGCTGGCCAAAAAGTTGTTACCGAAAGGGGCAGGGTCGGTGTTCGGCTTCGAGATCAAGGGCGGCCGCGAGGCGGGTCGTGCTTTTATCGAGAGTCTGGAACTCTTTTCTCATCTCGCCAATGTCGGCGATGCAAAATCGTTGGTCATTCATCCCGCAAGCACAACGCATCACCGTATGGACGCCGAGGCACTCAAAGCTGCTGGAATCGGTGCAGGGCTTGTGCGTTTGTCGGTAGGTCTGGAGGACGTCCGTGATCTGCTGGATGATTTGCGAAGTGGCCTGCGCAGTGCAGAGAAACTTAATCGAGGAAAGTCATGAAGTTCGAAGTCGCCGGAGAGACGGTCTTCGCATCTACGGGCAGTGCACCGTTCGACGCAAAGAAGCCAGGCGTACTTTTCATCCACGGCGCCGGGATGGATCACAGCGTCTGGGTCATGCCGGCACGCTATTTCGCGCGCCACGGCTTCGCTGTGTTGGCGCCGGATCTGCCGGCACACGGTCGTTCCGGGGGTGGTGCACTTACCTCCGTCAGTGCCATGGCGCGCTGGTTGGTTGACGTACTCGATGATCTGGGCGTCGAGCAGACGGCGGTGGTAGGTCACAGCATGGGTTCGTTGGTGGCCCACAGCTTCGCCAGACTCTTTCCGGATCGCTGCCGGGTTTTGGCGCTTCTCGGCACCTCAGCACCCATGCCGGTAACGGAAGCGCTGTTGAATGCCGCAGAGGATAACGACCACGCTGCTATCGACATGGCCAATGCCTGGAGTCATAGCGCGGGAGGTAAACTCGGTGGCAATCAGAACCCCGGCTTGTGGATGTTGCGTAGCGGGGAACGGTTGCTCGAACGCAGTGCCCCTGGCGTATTTCACACGGATCTCAAAGCCTGCGACGAATTCGATGCGAGCGAGGGTGAAGCCGTACACTGCCCGAGCCTGGTCATCGTCGGGGAGGCAGATCAGATGACGCCGGTGCGCGCGGGTATATCGGTGGCAGAGGCGCTTCCGGGCGCGACGATCGTCCGATTACCCGGCTGTGGGCACGCGATGATGTCAGAACGACCTAACGAAGTGCTGGATGCGTTGATCCAGATTGTTTGATGGGTAAACGATGACTCCATTGGAAAAGGTCGTGGTCGCCTTCGTTGGGTTCTGTGTGCTTCTTGGCGCCGTCTTCAGCTACGTCGATGAAGCCTTTTTCCACGACAGTTACGTTGTTGAAGACGGCTTCACTGAGTGGTTCACGGTGGCGGCACTCTTCGCTACATTTGTTGTCTGCGCGCGACGGTTATGGGTGTTGCGCAATGTACGCAATTTTGGGTTTCTCGCTGTAACAGGCTTTCTCACGTTTTTCAGTCTTTTCGGTGCGGGCGAAGAGATTTCCTGGGGTCAGAGGCTTTTTGGATTTGCATCCCCGGAATTTTTCATCGACAACAACGCGCAGCGCGAGACCGGCTTGCATAACCTGCAGATCATCGTCGGGGATAAAAAATACAAACTGAACCGCATAGTTTTCGGTACGGGTCTCGCCATCGTGTTCTTCGTCTATCTTGCGGTGATGACGCCGTTACACCGGAAAAATCGCGCAATAACTTCGCTGCTAGATCGATTGGGTATTCCAATGCCGCGTAACTATCAGATTGTCGCTTACGTTTTTGTTCTCGCGATAGCGGAACTGGTGATCGATTCCCCCAGGCGCGGTGAGATCACGGAGTTCGGCGGCAGCCTCATATTCATGTTGAACGTAGTGTTCCCGTCAAACGGCGCGATATTCGAAGTCGATACAGGTGGTGGAGCAGATAAATGATGGTAAAAATCACCAATATCGGGTCCAGGAGGTAGTCCCAGAGATTTTGTGAAGGCAGAACTCTGAGCCAGTAACCGAACAGCACCACAACCACCGTCGCCGCACTCACCCAGTACTTTTTTTGCACTGCCAGAACACCCATGGCTGCCACCAGGGTAAGGAGTGCTGAAGGTTGATAGCCGAGCGCATACGAGTCATAGGGACCAACCCCGAGCGCCATCGGATAGAGTGTGATTGCGAGGGTCAGAACTACGGCACAAAGCCAGGTAAAATCCGAGCTGTTGAGGGAGATGTTATTAACTCTCAGTAAAGGCCAGATTGTCAGTAACATCACTGTCGTCAAGCTGAGGTCGGCAAAAACGCCCTTCAGTTGGAGGATTAGTGACACGCCATTAATCGGTACGAATAGGAAGCCGGATGCAGTGAGCGCCGAAATCACGGCCAATCTCAGGGAATGCCGAACAGCCAGGGCAAATATTGGCGAGGCGACGAGCAGAATAGAAGAATAATCCAACAGTTCGGACATCAGACGTCACCCCGTAGTTGTTCTTCCAGCCAGGTCTCGTTGAATCTGATGTGTTTGATGTTAGTTCGCTGCCATGTGTAAAAAAGATGATAGAAGCCGTTCGGATCCTTCACAAACCATGGGTAGGAAAACTCGTTGCTGTGATCGTGCTCGTGCAGATTCGGTTGGTTTTCGAGGACATGAAATTCCCGCCAGCTGTTGCCACCATCATATGAGTGTGCCAATGACAACACGTCGCGGTCTTTCGGGTCGTTGTTGAATGCCATAAGCAATCCGGTGGACGTGGAAACCACAGCAACTGCAGAGTCTGGATTCGGGACATCAATACTCACTGCTTGCGACCATGTCGCACCCTGATTGGCGGAACTGCTGCGCAGGAGTTTACCCGCATCACTACGCATGAACGCCAGCAACGTGCCATCCGGCAGGCTCACCAGCGCCGGTTGTAAGGCGGATGACTCCGACGGGATGCGGCGTTTGTCGACGACGTCTCCTTGACTGTTGAGTTTGAGTAATTCCCCATGTTTGGCGAGCATCTGGTGGTGAACGGGAAGACCGATCGAGCCGTCAGCAAACTCGATTGCGGGTGTTTTCACGAGAGTGCTGCGATTGAAAAACGGCGACGTCACAAGCCGCTTGTGCCCCGAGAAAGTCCGCCCACCATCGCTGGAAGTGGCCAGGTTGATTGCGCTCAACGCCCAGCCGCCGATCGTCACGTTTACATAGAACAGCCAGATTCTTCCGTCGGGGTGAGCGAACGCCACCGGGTTACCTATCTTGCGCACCCAGTAACCTGTCTGAACGCTTGCAGAAACCGGGCTAACGAGCTTGTGTTGGTCAGTCCAGGCGTTTGCCTGTGGGTCGAACCGGGCGCCATAAATCGCCACGTCCTCAGCGCCTTCGCTGGCGCCGCCATACCAGTAGCTGTGTAACTCTCCATTAGCGTTGATGATTGCCGTAGGCGCGTGAACTCTCGGAACAACTTCGGCGCGGTTCACGAATTGTTCGTGAAAAAGCGCCTGGGTGGATTCGGCGACTGGCGTCCTGGATCGTGGTTGGTAGGGGCTAATGGTGTCCGCAGGGACAACGAGAACATCCAGAAGGTTCAGACCGTAAATTGCGGCAATGGCTAGTAGGAGACTGATTTTGAGCAATCTAGGTTCTCCGGGGGTCAACTCTATGGCGTCTGAGACCTCATTGCGGTAAGAAATACCGGCCAGTCCGACGGCAGTAAGTGACCTTTGCCCCGCAGATCGGCTCCCATGCTGAAGAAGAACACGATGCCGTAAGATTCAAAGTCATGCAGATCCAGGCTGACCAGGTCACGTCCATCCGCTTCACCGAAATCCATAATGCAATTCGAATGTGTCACTAGAAACAGGTTCTCGCCCGGTTTTTTGTTGCTCAGCGCCTGGTCGAACATCTCGTTCTTGCAAGCTCTTCCCAGCCAATCTGCTTTGCTGGGGTTGTCACCAAACATAGATATAGCAGTTTGTTCGGTTCGCTTTACCGGGCTGGTGTAAATCTGCTGGTTCACATCAGGCAACTGAGTAAAAAATTCACCCAACTGCTGGGCCATATCCCGGCCAACCACGGTTATCCCTGTGTCACCATCGAGACAGGGGTTGTCGGAGTGGTCGCAGCGTTCGGTATGGCGAATCAACACAACCATATTGCCTGCCTGCCAGGTCAGCAAAAATGCGTCAGCCGCCTCGGCTCCACCTTCCAGCAGAGGGGATACAGGAGGCTGCTCCGCGGGGGTGTTGCAACCGATGAGCAGCAGAAAACCGAATACAGTAATGAGCTTTTGCATTGAACACTACACTCCGTTCTCTTCGCGATAAGCCGCCCACCTCAGTAGTGAGTCGTTCATCTGCGTCATCCGTTCGTCCATCGCCGGTTTGATGTCTGGATGAGTGAAGATGTAGAACTCATCGTTTTGAATGGCATGCAGCACCATATCGCCGACTACCTGGGGGTCTAACGCGCTTGCCACGAGTGCGGCGATCCGTGCGGCATGATCTTCAGCGGAATCGTCGGGGTTGCTCAACAGCATGGACGCAGTATCCCGTTCCCCCGTCAGGTCTTCCGGTCGATTGCGCCCCGAATCGAAGATGTTGGTGTTGACCACGCCGGGGCAGAGAACCGATACCCCGATCCCTTTTGCGGCCAAATCCAGACGCATGGCCTCCGACATTCCCACCACGGCGAACTTGGAAGTGTTGTAAACACTCAAGCCGGGAATGGCGATGTGGCCTGCCATGGATGCGGTATTGACGAAGTGGCCACCCTCTCCGTGTGCCACGATTCTGTGCGTGAATGTCTGCACGCCATTGATCACACCATTGAGATTTACCCCCATCACCCAG
>SMWK01000088.1 GCA_004356895.1 Gammaproteobacteria bacterium | reverse complement strand
TGATCGTGATCATCGTCGCCAGGGATGGTGCTGGAGACGGCGCAAGCCTTTATCTCGTTGAACTCGACCAGGAAGGCGTCAACATCGAGAGCGTACCCACTCTGGATCCGACGCGTGGACATTCGCGCATTACTCTCGACGCTGCCAAGGGGGAACTTCTTGGGAACGCCGGAGAAGGATGGGCACTTACCGAGAAGCTACTGACTCGCGCTGCCGTGTTATTCGCCTGGGAACAGGTGGGTGGTGCCGAAGCGTCATTGGAAATGGCGAAGGAATACGCTATGGGACGCTTCGCGTTTGGCCGTCCCATTGGTTCCTATCAGGCGATCAAACACAAGCTTGCCAACATGTATGTGAAGAACACGCTTGCTCGTTCTAATTGTTACTACGGCGCCTGGGCGTTGAACACGGATGCCGCGGAGTTGCCGTTGGCGGCGGCGACTGCTCGGGTTTCTGCGACGCAAGCCTATTATTTCGCTTCCAAGGAAAACATCCAGACCCACGGCGGTATGGGTTATACCTGGGAGTTCGACTGTCAGTTTTACTACCGCCGGGCGAAGTTGCTTTCGGTGAACATCGGCAGCGAATTGAGCTGGCAAGACAAGTTGATTACGGCAGTTGAACAAAGCAACGCTGCGTAGAGGAGAACATCATGGATTTTAACGATACCAAAGAAGAGACAGCGTTTCGGGAAGAGGCACGTACCTGGCTCGAGGCGAACGTACCGAGCGCGGCCGATCTCGAGGGTCTGAACTACATCGAACAGGCCAAGTTATGGCAACAGCGTAAGTATGACGCGGGCTGGGCCTGCATCCGCTGGGCAAAGGAGTACGGGGGCAGAGGTGCGAGCCCCATGGAGCAAGTGATCTGGAACCAGGAAGAGGCCAAGTTTGGCGATCTTCCGGGTGGGGTATTCGGTATCGGCCAGGGTATGGCAGCGCCAACGCTGATGTCCTGGGCAACGGATGAACAGAAGGCCTACCACCTTCCGAAGCTCGCAAGCGGCGAACATATCTGGTGCCAACTTTTCAGCGAACCGGCTGCTGGTTCGGATTTGGCGGCGCTGCGCACCAAGGCCGAACGAGACGGTGACGACTGGGTGATTAATGGTCAGAAGATCTGGACTTCGGGTGCCCACTATTCGGATTACGGGATTCTGGTGGTGCGCACGGACCCGACAGTGCCCAAACACAAAGGCTTGAGCTACTTTTTTCTCGACATGAAGTCCCCCGGCATTGACACCAAACCGATCAAGCAACTCTCAGGTGATGCGAACTTCAACGAGGTTTATTTTACGGACGTGCGAATTCCGGATTCTCAACGCCTCGGCGAAGTTGGCCAGGGCTGGCAGGTTGCGTTGACCACCTTGATGAACGAACGTGCGTCCATTGGCGGCGGCGGTACGGCGGTCGGTTTCGATTCGGTTTTTAAACTCGCTCAAAAAGTGACCATCGATGATAAACCAGCCATTGAGAACTCAGCCGTTCGCGCCAAGTTAGCCGACTGGTACTGTCAGGAAGCCGGATTGCGGTTCACCGCATACCGCTCGATGACCGCGCTTTCCCGGGGAGAAACCCCCGGGCCGGAAAACTCTATCGGCAAGTTGGTCGGGGCACCGAAAACCCAGGATATGGCTTCCTTTGCCATCGATCTGATGGAGATGTCGGGGGCTATCTGGGACGAGGATTTCGCCGTCGAATCCGGTCTGTTCCAAGGGTCGTATATGGGTATTCCGGGGCTCCGTATTGCCGGTGGCACGGATGAGATCATGGCCAATATCATCGCCGAACGAGTGCTGGGCCTGCCTCAGGAACCGCGTATGGACAAGGGGATTCCCTTTAACGAGGTGCCAACCTCTTCTTCATAGGGGGATAGACACCAGGAACGCCTGCACGTTTAGCAGGCGCCCCTACCGGGGTTCAGTGGATAGTCTGGGGGGGAGTTTCCAACTCGTCCGCAAGCTGCCCGGCTTTTTCCAGAATCCGGCTGATCAGCACATCGGCGTCGTTGGAGAACCTGAATCCGACCATGCAGGTTGTGGAGAGCTCCAATATCGGGGTGGCCAGGTCTACATCGTGGCGTGCGTGTTGTAAGGAACGGCGGATGCGGGCAAAAAACGACCGCTGTGTGGCGCTGCCTTCCACATCCAACTGTCTGATCAGTTGATCCAGCAGAGGTCCAATCTCGTTTCTCGCTTCCGTCGCTCTACGCATCACATCGTTCCTGATGAACGTTAAGCACATTTTGAACGTTGCAGCGTGATAACGCCAGCCCAAGGCGGGTGCTGCCATTCGTTTGTTTTTAGGGGTTGACAAAAATGTTGTCAAACGTGGTCCAGGAGTTCATGAATTTCGGTGATCACGAGATCCGCACCGGCGGCGGTGAGTTGCTCCTCATCGCTGCTTCCAGTAAGCACGCCCACGCAAACCATGCCAAGTTCACGCCCGAGCGCCATGTCCATCCTACCGTCACCCACCATTGCTGCGGCCGACGTGTCCTGCCCGAGGGTTGTTAATGCCTGCCGAACGTGCCGCGGATCCGGTTTTAGGTGCGCTACTTGGTCACGTGCCAGCACGATATCGCAGTAATTGTCGATATCGTCGAAAACTCGAGCCACAGCCTTGCTGCAGTTTCTTGTTACAACCGCGATCTGTTTGCCTGCACGTCTGAGCTCGCACAATGTTCTTCGGGTTTCGGGAAAAGGCACGGTCCTCGCGGCGGCCTTGAGCTCAAATTCTGTTATGAGTGCATGGGCCCGCAATCGATAGCGAGATGCTGCGTAGGGCGTGTCTTGTTGCAGCCGTGAGAAAACTGCTTCGATTATCTCGACGATGTACAGATGTTCGAACTCGCTGCGTGGTATACCGGTTTTGAGGGTTAACGCAATGACCTCGCGACGCATTTGCGGCAGGTCGAGATTAGGTGCCAGCGTTCCGTCGAAGTCGAAGACGAATGCTTCGATAGACTTGAGTCCGATCAGGGCCAGAGCCCTAAGATGATCCCCATGATGAGGAACTGCGCGATGTGATAACCAGAGTCAATCGCCAGTAACTTTCCGCTTTTCTGAGAGAACTGATAATTCACGCCGAACGAGCAAGCGACAAAACCGACGCCGACCACGAGTCCCGTGCGAATTCCCTCGATAATGTTGGGGTATGGTCCGAGCAGCCAGGAAAGCGCAATCGCGGTAATCAGCGTATATACGAAGGTGAGACCAAACACCTTGGCGCCAGGACCCGCTTCGGCCTCATCGATTCCCGTTTCGCGTATCCAGATGTTACCCAGCAGGAGCTTGGAGTACCACAACCCCCCTAACGCAAAGCTCGCCACGGTGGCGGTCACCACCCCCCATAGATTGATGTCCATAGTAGTCTCTCAGTCCGTATGCAGGTTGACACGATCGTAGATAGCGGTGACCCGTGAGAAATCGATAATCAACGAATGTGAGATCTTTTTTTCAGGGTCATGAAGGTGGTATTTGAAGCGTTTCTGCTTGTCGCCACGCATACACGCATCGTAGTCGCGGCTGAGCTCCCTTACGTCACTGACTATCTCGGAACTCCAGGTAGCCTTAAATGGGCCAAGCATCGCTCCACCCTCCAGACAGATGGTGATCTCGTGATTGGTCAGCCCTTTGTCATCATCCGACATATCCGTCTCCCCGACTCAACTCGCCCAAGCATAACTCTGGCGCTCGAGATTACAAAACCACATTCCCCAACAACAGATCCCTGCTTGGCAACTCGAGAAAACGTCATACGCCTGTGTCCGAGAATGCGCTGACGTACCTGGCCGTACCCTCGGTTGCGGCGAGGCAGCCCTTTTCGAGTTCCAGCACCAGAAAAGCGTCGGTAGCACCGTACTCGTTACCAATATGTGTGCGCTGGAATCCGAAGCGTTGGTAGTAGGCGGGGGCGCCGAGCAGAAAGATCGCGTCGACGGACCGGCCCCGGGCTTCCTCGATTGCGCGGCCCATCAACGCGCTGCCGACGCCGTTCCCGTGAAGGCGAGTCAGCACCGATACGGGCGCGATCCCTAAGCAGTTGAGGTCAACGTGTGGCTCGATCCGAATCGGCGACAGTAAAACATGACCGACGAGCTCATCGGCCAGGAACGCACATAGCTCGATGACGGCTTCACCTGCCTGGCGAACAGCAGCGACCAACGCGGCCTCCTCTTCCCGGGAGAATGCATCGCGCACGACGGTGTAGATTTGCTCTGCATCACTGATGTTCGAATGACGGATGTTGAGAACAGGTTCGGCTGAGGAGTTCATGAATCCGGTGAATCTTCCAGGAGGTTGGAGATATGTTCATAATCCACGACCTCGTGCGACGTAGGACCACGGAACCCTCGCTTGCCCGCTCTCGGAAAATCGGTGACTTCCGCTTCCTTGTTTTCCCCGCCCATCAGACAAATGAGATCTTCCTTGAAAGGATTTCTTACGAGATGAGCAACGGAGGGCGTGGAAAAACCAATGAAATCACCAGGTCCGATCTCGGTTTCCGCATCGTCAGCTGCAAGTATTCCACGCCCGGAAATAACATAGATGAACTCTTCTTCGGTTTGATGACTGTGGTAGATGAAAGACTCTTTTCCCGGTGGAATTTTCGTCCGGTTCACTCCAATCCGCTGCATACCGGCAATCCTGCTGAGCATCTCGATCTCGATCTGCGAATTTTCATTGAGCGGGTGCGAGAATGTCTGCGAAGGCGCTTTGCCAGCCCTTACCAAGTGTCGTTTTTCATCACTCATGCGCTCTCCTGATGTGGGTAGGAGTCAAATCTCTTTTTTCGCCGATAGGGAAATACGTCCATGACCTGGCCCTGAGCTATCGCCTTTTGCAGGCTCTGCCAATATGCGGGATCAAAAAGTTCACCATGCATATCTGCGAACATCTGCTTGATCCGTCTGCGACCAAATAGAAAGCGTTTGAACTCCTCGGGAAACACATCGTTGGGCGCTACTGAATACCAGGCCTCTGCGGCCATCTCATCTTCCAGCGTTTGGGCTTCGGGAATGGCACGAAAGTTTACATCCGTGAGATAGCAGATCTCGTCGTAGTCGTAGAACACCACGCGTCCGTGACGGGTGATACCGAAATTTTTCAACAACATGTCTCCGGGAAAGATATTTGCAGCGGCCAGTTCCTTGATCGCGTTGCCATACTCGTCTAACGCCTCCAGGAGTTCGTCATCGTTCGCAATGTCGATGAAGATGTTCAACGGAGTCATGAGACGTTCGGTGTAAAGGTGTTTTATGAGTACCCGGTCTTTGGAAACCTCGATCGAAGAGGGTGCTGTACTCAATAACTCCTCGATGAGCTCTGCTGCGAAACGTTGCCGCGGTAAAACCAGGTTCTGGAACTCTTGAGTGTCAGCCATTCGTCCTACCCGGTCATGTTTTTTGACCACATGGTACTTTTCTCGCACCTGTTGGGCGGTGATGCTTTTCTGCGGTGCGAAGCGATCTTTGATGACCTTGAAGACCGTTTGATAAGACGGTAGCGTGAATACCGTCATTACCATACCTTTGATCCCGGGGGCGACGATGAACTGATCGGTCGAGCTGTCGAGGTGTGCAACGAAACCGCGGTAGAACTCGGTTTTCCCGTGTTTGTGCAAGCCTATTGAAGCGTACAGTTCAGAACGTTTCTTGTTGGGTAACAAGGATTGTAGAAAATCGACCATCGCGTGAGGATGGGTTGTATGAACCATGAAGTATGATCGCGTAAAACTGAACATCACCGACAACTCGTCTTCATCACAAATAAGCGTGTCCACATAGAGTTGCCGTGAATCGTTCAGCAGGAGTGGTAGAACCACCGGCCAGGTGAACTTCTTATAGCTCAGTTTGCCAATGATGTATGCGCACTTGTTACGAAAGAACAACGAACGCAGAATCTGTACTTCCAATTCTTTGGTGCTTTTAATTTCTGTGCGTTCTTCCGCCAGTGAACGCAAGATGTTGCCGATATCCTGCTCCAGGTTTCGCCACGGCACGTTGAAACTGAAGTCGTGAAAGATATCGAACACCATTTCCACCACATCGTTTTTGGGTCGATACGTGGAGAAGATGGGGTTGTCCGGGAATAGGGGAGGAGTGGGGTGCGCGCTGGTGACAAACATCTCCAGATCTGTAACGTCCTTATCCTCAGTGATGTGGCGGTGTACGGAGTTATAGAAAGTTTCGAAGAGTTCGGCGTTGTATTCGGCGTTGATCAGTTGCAGGTAGGCAGCCCGGATTCGAGCCCAGAGGGTCGCGGTGATCTGCCGCTCAGCCAGCACACCGTTGAGTTGGGACACAACGTTCAGCAGATGTTCACCGTAAACCGCAAGGCGACGCGTACCGGCTTCCTGTGCACCCAGCCAATCTGTGTTCTCGAACCGCGACTGGGCGGCTAGGGTAATTTCCTGAAAATCCTGGCGGTAGGATTTGAATCCGTTGTAGACAATCTTCGCGATTTGTTGTGACAGGTCATCCGGCATCTATCAAGCCAAGTGCGAAGAGTTCCGAGTCTTGCTCGGACGTTTGATCTGAGCTTTGCTCAGACGTTTGATCTGAGCTTTGCTCAGACGTTTGCGTTCGGGTGTACGGCGCGGTGCACGTACCGGCTGCGGCGCCTGTGCCAGGTGCAAGAACCGACTTGCCAGTTCCGGTCCAGCACCGTCGTCTTCGTGTTTGAAGAAGGCCAGGGTTTTTGTTGCATCGGTCGCGAGCGCTTTCTTGATCCACCCTGCTAAGTTTTGCGAGGTGTAACCGGGCTTACGCAAACGCAAGTAAAGCCAATCGGTGGTGGCGATTTCCGGAGGGCAGGGTAGGTCACTATCTTCCGAAACGCCGATCGCAACAGCGTGGGCGCGCAGCACATCAAACGTCTCTTCATC
>SMWK01000087.1 GCA_004356895.1 Gammaproteobacteria bacterium | reverse complement strand
TCGCTTACACCGTTCCAGGGGGCTGCGAGCGGCTCTGGTATGCCAAACTTTTCGCCGCAGTTGCAGTGTTACTCTGCAGCGAAGTGCTGCTGGGGTTGAGTGTTTACGCCTTCTTCACACCATACCCACTGGCTGCGCTCTATAACGCACTGCAAGCGTCCTGTTTCTATCTGATTCTGGCACTCGCCTTCGCCACGTTGTTTCGCAGCGAAGCTGCAGGGGCTATGGCGACGGTATTAGTTTTGGGGCTAAACGGTCTTATCACCGACTTTGGCGACAACCAGATAAGGATCTCACCATTCTGGAACCCTTACGCCCTGACGGATGCCGACCCAACAGAACTCTTCGCCTGGACGCTGCAAAACCACATCGGCATGCTGCTGGCGATGGTCGCCATCTTGAGTCTGGCTTTTATGCGGGCCAATCGGCGGGAACAGATGTTGAGTGGATAAAAGGCAGAGAGTACGGGTAAGTAACATTAACCACCCTGTTCGAACAAAGAATCTCTAACCCTTGTTTACAGCAACATCACAAGTGGGCGAGTATCAGGCGACATAAAGCACATTCATATCGGTTCAACCGCAAACAAGTCATAAAAGGGGAGTTTTGAAATGACAAAAATGGTCCTGGTCTCAACACTGGTTTTGCTCAGCATCGGATTCGTGTTGACGACGGCTGCGCAAGAAGCGCCGTCACCCGAAGAGCGCGCAGAAACGGCGACGGTAAATCGACAGGCAGTTTTCAAACTGCTGGGGGTCAACATAGGAGCCATCGTTGGCATGGCAAGAGGTCAGGTACCATTTGATGCCGCCGTCGCCGAACGCAACGCGAGACGCATCGCCATGCTTGCCACCATGATTCCCGAAAGGCTCGGCGCCATGGATACCCGGGAATTCGATGTTGAAACCGAAGCGCTGCCACTTATCTGGGACAACCTGGATGAAATCGCCAACAAAGCACAGAACCTGGTAGAGGCCGCCAATACGTTTGCTGATATTGCCGCTGGAGGAGACCAACAGGCGACTCTGGGCGGGCTTCGATCATTGGGTGGCGCTTGTGGCAGTTGCCACGATACTTTCCGAGTAGACGACGACTAGCTGGTACTCGTTCAAAAAGCCGCGTACGCAGGACCGCTTTTTCGAATCGGCTAGCGCCGTTTCAGAAAAGCGGCCAATGCCTGTCGATCTTCCAGCGTGAGTTTGCTCGTGTTGTGCTCAACCACTTTTTCCATTTCACCACCGACAAACTCACCATCCGGCTTCACACCGAGAAATAGAAAATACCCCAAATCCTCTTCTGTCCATTCGGCGAGCGCCTCCCCGTCAATCGCTTCGACTTCGCCATCGCCAAGTGGCGCGCCGGCAAATTCCCGACGGGGATCGGCAATACCCAATAAATTCCTTGGCGTATGACATTCGCCGCAATGGCCCAGACTGCGCGCAAGATAGGCACCGCGAGCGACCTTTACATCGGCTTCTTGCGGGAAACGGGGCAGCGAAAACGCCGCAAGCTTGTTCCATCCCGCAAGGGTCCATCTCCACAGCCACCGGGGTACCTCGTGACTGGGTGGCGTGAACTCAACGGCCGGTGAAGACATCAGATAGGCGGCGATATCCAACGCGTCTCGATCAGTCAATCCAGCATAAGAAATGTATGGAAAGGCAGGATAATAGAAACCACCTCCACGACTGCGACCATGCTTGAGTGCCAGCAGAACATCCTTTCCGGTCCAGCCGCCAATGCCTGTTGCAACATCCGGGGTAATATTGGAAACGTAAAATGTACCAAATTCGGACTCAAGCGCTAAGCCGCCACTCAGCGACTGAGGATGTTCCGTTCCCTCATGACAGCTGACGCAGCCACCGGCATCAACCAGATAGCGACCTCTTTCTATGGATTCAGTTGAATCGGGTATGGCAACGTCCTCTACCCGCGGCATCGCAAAAAGCCAATAAATCACGCCGATGGCTGCGATCGATAGCGAAGCCGTGACGATTTTTCGTTTACTCACCGCTCGTTAGTCTGATCCGGAAGAGGACGTCGAACGTTCCATGACTCATATGTGACTAATCCCAGCAGTAACCCGTGTAAGCGTTTAGGATGAATGAAGCCACCAAAATCCGTGCCCTGCCAGCCGTTACCGGTCGACGTGACGCGTTGCTTGATCGCTGGAATATCGTCGGTCTCGACGCTGGCCATGTAAATACCGTTTCCGTTTCGCCTGACAAAGCGAGCCACGGCCATGCTGTCGTCGTTCGGTTCCAGATACTCCAAACTGTCCAACATCCCGCCAACACGCGCATCAAACCAGGTGATCGCACCTTCGTAACCGAAATTATCGGAGGTGTAATAGTTGGTGAATGTTTCCTCCAAACCGAATAGCAACGAGTAGTTGGCGACCGCAGCTTTTATGTCCGGCACCGCGTAAGTGATCTGCCATATCTTGTCATTGAGACCAATACGATCATGTTCCTGCGTCTTCGTAAGTACCACGCCGGTGCCATTGAGCTCACCAGGCAGTACCATAAAACGAGCCGTGGATTGCTGGTGAACGGTTACCCCGCGTTCCTGCAAGCGAGCCGCGACGGCTTCCGGATCGGCTGAAGCAAATCCACCCGCGAACAATCCACTGTGCCCACCGTCCAGGAAATCGGCGACCGGTCCATCGCCTTGAGGTTCGAACAGCTCCACCTGATCCTGGCCCCATTGCAGCGTCGTGCGGACTGCGTTCGTTATTTTGTCAAGCGACACGTCGACGATCAGAGTATCGAAAATGGCCGCGAAATCTTCGGCGGCCTTACCGGCATCCGGCACCGCAAGGCATACGCGGTCGGTTCGCTGGAGCATATCCCATCCCTACAGCTTCATGCGGGAACGAATGATACCTCGTAGTTGCAATTCTCATAGTCGAGCGACGGTCGAGCAGGGGTTCGAGCTTCGGATAATTCAACGGGGATGCCATACCCGGATTCTCCTCTCAAAATAGTCCCAGTTGCCGGTCGTCACCGATGACCTGTCCAAAATCGAGCCCCAGCGTTCCGAGCACCGGTTCAGCCACCGGTTTGATCTGCTTCTCCACGTAGTGTTCGCGATCGGGTTCGTGCATCAACGCATCCAGGGGTTCGGGGCCGGCGGTGGTAACGAGATAAGCGATGATCCTGCCCAGTGGCTCGTTGGATTTCCGCGCTGCCGCAACGTGGGGTGGGGTGTTCGCGGTGTACTGGTCAACGGGTTTACGTAACCCTTTGCGGTAGACGAGCAGGTCGTCGCACTCACCACGACGCACACGACCAACCAGGTCGGCCAGATATTCGTCCACCGGCTTGTTTGAAAAAAGCCTGGCGTAGAGTTCACGTTGTACAACCTTGGCGAGCTCTGTCCAATCCCGACGTACGACCTCCATGCCCACAAACTCGATTTCTCCCGTCGGGCTGCCGTGACGTACTCCCGCATAACGCTTGCGTGCACCACTTGTGCCGTGGCGTATGGAAGGCAGGAAAAGCCGCACATAAAGCTTTTCGAACTCCAGTTCAAGGCGGCTTTCGAGATGCCATTCGGCGCGGATGTAGTCTGCCACTTCCTGATTCATCTCGGAAACGAGCCGCAGGCCGACGATTTTGGCCTCGTCCGGATCGGTGATGCCGGACGACACGAAGACACTGTCGGTGTCGCCATACAACACCGTATAGCCCTTGTTTTCGAACCAGGCTTTTGACCATTGCAGAAAGTGGCGACCCATGCCCGTGATGGCATTCGCAATGTCAGGGTTATGAAACCGGCAGGCCGGAGTTCCGAGCACCCCATAAAACGAGTTCATGAGGATCTTAATGGCTTGTGACGCCACATCATCGCCCGCTTGCTTTGCTGCTTCGCGCTTGGGGAAAAGATCATCGAGCATGCGCGGCAGGATGGCATCTTCGCGCTTGAAGCCTACCCCTGTCACCACGGTGATGGCGGCGGTACCCACCTCAGCAGCACGCGCCTCATCGAGAAAACCCAAGGGGTCGATATTGAAAGTGCGCATGATGCTGGGGTAGAGGCTTTTGTAATCGAACACCCATACGTTGTCGTGCACTCCGATTACGGGCTCGAACACGTGACCACCCGCCTGGGCCGCGTAAACGCGCGAATCTCCCGAGCGCACCGATGGGGCGACGATGTTTCGCCGATGTAACGCCGAGAGGTAGAGAAAATCGAACGAAGCAATGCTCGCAGCAACCCGATCCGGCGTCATTCCAGTCAGCGCACCACGGGCGAACGACAGGTCGATGAGGTTCAGCTTTTCCACGATCTGCAATGCCAGGCGCGCATCCGTGCGCGCGTAGAGAGCAAATCCCTCGAGGTCATTGTTGTAACGCTCGAGTATCTCACCGACCCGGTCGCGCACATCGCCATGTAAGGCCTTGCCTTCGCCAAGCACCTTGCGCGCCACGGCATCGAGGGAATATTCGTCCATGCGCACAAAGGCACCACGCAACAGGTCCATGCCATCCAGAACCAGACGGCCAGGGATGTTGGCGCTACCGCTACCAAAATAACCTTCAGCGGCACGAATACGCACAGCTCCGACATCGCGACCGAGTTGCCACGGGTGCCGAACCCGGGCGGCGATACGCGCCAGCACGCTGAGATCAAAATCTACGACGTTCCAACCGGTGAGCACATCCGGGTCATAAGATTTCAGGCACTCGCAAAACGCCTCGAGCACTGCCTTTTCATCGAGAAACCCGCGCGCGCGTTCCGGCATCTCGCGTTGCTGTGGATCAACCACAAACACCTCATCGAGATTCTCGCCATACACGGAAATCGCCAGCAACCGCTCTGCCTTCGCATCCGTCTCGATATCGAAGGAGAGAACCTTCGGCTGTACCTCAACGACAGCAGGCGTTACCTCAGGATCATCGAAGACCCAGGTCAACCCTTTGGCGGATTTTGCTGCGCCGGTAATGGCGCAGCCTCCTTTGATGCCTCTATCGATCAGATAACGCATGGCAAATCGTACGTCTGCCTCAAAGGTATCCACACCCTGCGCTTGCAATTTATCTCGAATACCCGGGGCATCAGGTGGCAGGGCAACATCGACCCGACTTACGGGTTCGCCAGCAAACGTGGTCTTATCGGTGCTCGTCAGGCGAAGGGGTCCTTCCGTTCCAGCGGCTTGCCTGGCGATATCCACTTCGCCAGTTCTAATATAGAAGTGTGGGCTCTGACGATGATCGCGCACGAGGAACGTCGACCCGTCTTCCAGCCGTCCATAGAGATGGACGACCGGCACGCCAGCTTGAATCCGGTAGCTCGCCTGGAGTATGTAGCCACGGGCTTCCATCAAGGAATTGTGCACCTTATTTGGCAGCCCGGACAGATCCCCACCGCGCCAGCAACCATTCAGCTAGCACACGCCTACTTCGGATGTACCTGCACCGGTAGCTCGGAATATCCCTTGATGAAATTGGAGCGAAGGTGCACCGGCTCACCGACCACTTCCACAAGATCGAATCGGCTGATGATCTCTTCCCATACGATCCTGAGCTGCATCTCCGCCAGCCGGTTACCCATGCAGCGGTGTATGCCAAATCCAAAGGACAGGTGGTGGCGCGCGTTTGCTCGATCAACCACCAGATCATTCGGACGCTCGATCACCTCTTCGTCCCGATTTCCCGAGACGTACCACATCACAACTTTGTCGCCCTTTTTGATCTGCTGACCTGCCAGTTCGGTATCTTCTTTGGCGGTACGGCGCATATGCGATAGGGGGGTCTGCCAACGAATGATCTCGGAAACCATGTTGGGTATAAGCGCCGGATTGTCCCGTACCTTCTGGTACTCCTCGGGGAACTGATTGAGCGCAAGCACCCCGCCGGAGATGGAGTTACGCGTTGTGTCATTGCCACCGATGATCAGCAGCAACAGATTGCCCAGATATTCCATCGGCCGGGAAGGCATGTCACGGGTATTCTCGTTGTGTGCCATCATCGAGATGAGGTCGAAGCCCGGCTCGCCATGCTCCCGTTCACGCCACAACCGGGTGAAATATTCGAGACACTCATTGAGACCCTCGCGGCGCGCCTCTTCGGTCATCGCGTCCGAGCCCGTCAGCTCAGGGGTAGCGATGCCAATGTCGGACCAATAGGTGAGTTTGTGGCGGTCCTCAAACGGAAAGTCGAACAACGTCGCCAACATCTGAGTGGTGAGTTCGATGGAAACCCGATCGACCCAGTTGAACGTCTCCCCGACGGGCAGCGAATCAAAAATCTCCTTCACGCGTTCCCGGATAATCGGCTCCAGCCGAGTCAGATTACGTGGCACCACCGCCGGCTGGACAACAATCCGCTGCTCATCGTGTTTCGGCGGATCCATGGTAATGAAGTTTTCGAGGGTAAAATCTTCGGGTTGATCGCCGAGCAGAATCGTTGGCTCTGAGGAAAACAGATCGTGCCGCTTGTCGACGTAAACGATATCGTTGAACTTGGACACCGACCAGAACGGACCGAAGTTGCTTTTTGCACAGTAATGAACCGGCGCTTCAGCACGTAAACGCGCAAAGTAACCTCCCCAGGTATCGAATTCGAACAATGAGGGATCGCTGACGTTGATCTCGTCGAGCGCAACCGCAAAAGGATCTGCGGGCATTGTGTTCAGCACTGCTTCGCTCATGACCTTTTCCTTCGTTTGGGCGTAGTCGCAACTATTACCTCTAGAGTATCTGTGCGCCGGCGCACGCTCAACTTGGGTTTCAGTAGAAATACGACCCCACGTCCTTGGGAAGGCGTACGATCCAAGCTCCCTTCAGTAGGCGCTGTACAATTCAGGAGCGCTCAGAGATTCCCCGGATATTCATCCCTCATCCAGGATCACGATTCTCCCACGCTTGCCTCGCTCTACCTCCCGCCGGTTTTCGGGCCTCAGTTGTTCTGATTATCAAACAGGAATGCCGTGCCTTCTGCGACTCGTTTGATTTGCGGCTTTGACCAGGACACGTAGTCAATCAGGCACTTGTGGTTGTCTAAAAGTGACAGACTGCCCTCGGAATTATTCAGTTTCACCTTACCCAGTGTTCGCCCTTTCAAACGCATGGCGCCTCCTGACTCAATACTCCCCGTGACGATGGCCTCGCGGCCATGTCCGTCTATCAAGCGCCAATTATTGACCTTCGTTTTTCGATTGCCGCGATTGAGCAAAGATACCCATTCGCCGGTACTTTCGCTGCCCTTCGGGTCAATCATCGCGGACGTGATGACTATTAGGCGACTCGCGAGGTGTGTGACATCCGGGCGCCGGTCCGCCGAATCGGAAACGATGGCGTTTGCCGGTGTAACAGGGATTCGTTCAGGTAGAGAGTTCGCATGCCGCCGATTGCTCGCGATATTGCGATAGAACAAAGGATTTGCGTTGTACAAACGATCACCGAACTTTATCCCGGTCCAGTTTTGAATCTCACTGATCGTAACCTGGTAGGTATGATTGCTCTTAACTTGTTTGCTGCCCTTTTTATCCCTCAGGACTTCGGTATCCTGGAAGATTGCGAAGGCTAAAACACCGAGCTTGTCGGCAGCGTTTGTACTCTTCCTTTCGTAACAAATCACTTTGAAGAAGCCAGACGGCACTCGTGCCGAGTCCTCATCAGACAGATTGATGTGGCGATCCAGATCGCCATAGATGGGTCCGGTGAACACCGAGATTCTGTCGTTAGTATCATCCTGCAGCTTGCGGACGATCTCCAACTCCAATTCCTTCCACTCATCCCGGTTGAGGTTCTCATGCTGCAGAGACGAGTTTGAATAGATGAAAGTGGCTTTGCCCGCCTTGTCGGACTCTGCGTTGTCCGCGCCCCACATGTTGTTAAAACGCATGACCATGTGCCCCCGGTCATAGGGGTTGGGTATCTTCACGCCAGATCGCGTGGTTCGGTCTTTGTAGTAGTCGTTGTCGAGTTGATGTTTACCGGCGATTTTCGGGTCATTGCGCCAGCTTCGTTTCCCCTTACCTGGCGGATTTGGCCGGAAGTTCGATTGATTGATGTTGTATGCCGAGTAAATCAGCTGACGCGTGTGTTCGTTCATCACAACAGTGAAATGAACGTGGTCCGAGTATTTGTCGTCCCTTAGTGTGGGAATACGAAGGACAGAGCGGCCGAGTCCTGAAGTGAACGTAGGCAGCGTTACTCGAAATCCGGGCCCAATGAAATCCTGATCATATCCAATCTGCATACATTCCCCTCAGTTCAAGTCAACATCGAGATTATGTAGGCCGGTATCCTTACCTCTCCACCAGCCGTAATGCGATGTTTGCTGGCGCTCAGCGGCAGGGCGACATCTTCAACGATGGCGCCGTGCATTTTCATTGAAGTTTGCAGACCGATGACTATACGCCAACGCAGCCGTCGGTATTGCCGAAATACCTTCGATACAAAGCAGGCCGTTCTCAATACTATTCGAGTGGTCGGCATGCTTGAATGAAGCGACCTTAAGCCGCTGTTTGCCCACGCTTGTGAGGCACAGCTTAAATTAGGTTGAAATCCTCTCGCGATATTTTGGAGGTGATAGATGAACACGACCAACGGCAACTTTCAGACACCAAGGCAGTTGTTACCCAGGCAAGTGTATTTCGAACCGGATTGGTTTGAACGCGAATGCGGGGAGTTGTTCAATCGTTCCTGGATCTTCGCATGTATCGAAACGGAAATCTCTGAGAACGGCGACTTCCATTCGTTCCGTTATATGAATCACTCACTTTTTGTTGTGCGTGATCACAGCGGTCAACTCCAGGCGTTCCACAACATCTGTCGCCATCGGGGTTGTGAGGTATTGGAGGGCAGCGGCAATACGGGTCAGGCTGTGGTCTGTCCGTATCATCATTGGACCTACGAACTGGATGGGGTACTTCGAGGCATCTCCAATGAAAAACCATGTTTCGACAATATCGACCGGGCGCGCCTGAACCTTAAGCCCGCCGCCGTAGGTGTGTTTCATGGCATCGTCTTCGTAAATCCCAATCCGCA
This sequence comes from Gammaproteobacteria bacterium, assembly GCA_004356895.1. Lineage (GTDB taxonomy): Bacteria > Pseudomonadota > Gammaproteobacteria > Pseudomonadales > Azotimanducaceae > SMWK01. The sequence goes on along the minus strand of SMWK01000087.1, from coordinate 4,072 downwards.
ACCGAAGGATGATTTCTCTGCGTGGATTGCGAACCTGTCTGACTACGACTGGCCTCATCGATTTGATGACGGCACGCTGGAGCCCCGAGGGGAAATAACCTATGAGATGAAATGCAATTGGAAGGTCTTCTACGAAAATGCTATCGATGGCTATCATCTTGGTTATCTGCACGACCGTACGCTGGGTGAGTTATATCCGGATCGTAACGTATGGAAATCTGCCGGGCGTAACGTGGTGTGGTACTCCACGCAGAGGGAGGGTGAGCCACAATCCAACAGCTTGCTTTCTGCGGAACTCGCCGAAGGCGCAGGAGCCGTGCGGCTAACTGGCCACGAAAACGCGTTTTATCCCGGTGTGGTGATGCTGTTCCCTCTCACCATCCTCTCACCCAGCCCTTGGGGATTTTACATCTCCATCCTGGAACCGATCGGCCCGGAACTGACCAATATGCGCACGCTGAGCTGGGCTCCATCCGGATCCCCTGGGCGAAGCCGGATGGGCAAACCAAGTACGGTGGTAAGACTCGAGGATCTGAATACACACCCGCTCGAAACGGGCAACTTCCAGATTGAGGATATGTGGATCGTAGAGAAGATCCAGCGCAACTTGCGTTCACCTGATTTTGAGGTCGGCCCCTTAGCGAAAGGTGACGGCGCAGAAGGCCCGCTGATGCACTTTCAAGAGCAGATATTGGAGTTCGTACCTGCCAAAACCGTTTGACAACATGACATCAGTCAAACAAGAAAAATGGTTGCAGTTCGTGATTCCAGCGGATGTTGGGTAGTGTCGCGGGTCAGGCTCGATCAGCGCAGATATTTGTCGAGATAGTCCACCGAACCTCTAATCTCGAACTGTGGCACCGCCTGATGTGCCCCCGGATTGGCGTGTAAAGTCTTTTTCTTGCTGCCGAGCGTTCCAAAAAGCTCGATGCAGGTATCCCTCGGAACGATTTCGTCGTCCCACTGCATGAGAAAACGCACGGGGCAGGATACCTCGGGTGCCAGCCGAATCAGGTCGTCTGCATTGGGTCCCCAGGTTCCCATGAGCCCGAGCAACGCAACCCGAATTCGTTCGTCCGTCGCAGTAACAGGCAAGCCCATCATCGTGCCCATGGAAAGCCCCCACCATCCTGTCGGGCGTACGCCTTCCTGCTGTTCGATGAAGTCGAGTGCAGCGCGCCAATCCGCCAGCATTGCCGGGGTGCCCCCTCCCTCGTCCCACACCTCGGCGAAAGCATCCGGATGTTGGGTAATGTCGCGGGTAGCACGTTCTCCGTGCCCGGGCCCGTCGATGGCCATGCAGGAGATTCCGCGGGCTGCGAGCATCGCCGCCATTTGTTCGATGTAGTCGACTTTCTTGTGAGTGGTGCCGCCGTGGCCAAGCAGAACCAGGCGCTCACTGGCGCCATCGCTAGGTGTCCAGTAGACACCGGGGACAGATCTGCCCTCGAGGGAGAGGGTAAATCCTCTTTCGTCCAAACCGTTCTTGTTGTCGTTCTTGTCGTTCCAACTCATTGAAGCCTCCAAGTTCCTCCGATGCACTCAGGCACAGCGGTTTGCCAGTAAAGCCGAAGCCCTATTATTCAGCGCATGAATGGTTCGAGTCGAGATGTATGGGTTGTCTTCGTTTGCTACTCGGGTATGCGATACTTTTCGACATGGTTTTGGCGAAGGAAGTTGAATGACTGAAGGGGCCCTGTCTGGTCTGCGCATCGTCGATCTAACGGACGAAAGATCGATTTATGGCGCGAAGCTGTTGGCTGATCTGGGTGCGGACGTCGTGCGCCCCGAACCGCCGGAAGGGGATCCGCTTCGCAGCCGTGGCCCACACTTTGAATCGGCCGGCGAGGGTGCCACCTCGCTATGGCACGCTTTTTTTGCATCCAATCGACGTTTTTTTGCCGTAGATCCCGAAAGCCACGACGGTCGGGCCCAACTGCAACGGCTTATCGACCGTGCAGATCTGGTACTGACATGCCGTGATGCATTTGCCGTGGAGCAGGCTGACCTGGAAGCGGCGTGTCAACGAAGGCCGGAACTGATTGTCATCGACTGCTCCTCGTTTGGACCAGAGGGGCCCTGGTCCGATTACCTGGCACCCGATCTGGTTGCCGGTGCGCTGGCTAGTGCCGCGGCCACAACGGGCGACGTGGATACGCCGCCGCTCAACGGTTTCGGCGAGCTGAACTTTATGGTCTCCGGCGCCTACGTCGCCATTGCTGCACTGGCAGCGTTGTATAACCGACGAACCACCGATGTTGGGCAGCGGGTACACGTTCCGGTCCACGAATGTATTGCGTCATGCCTCGAGCAGGTGTTCATCTTCTACTGGTACGGTGAAGCTCTGAACCGTGAGAAGGTGATGGCTCGTCGTGGTGCTACCCATTGGTCGGGTGCCTATATGGTGATGCCGGCTCGAACCGGCAGCATCATGGTTACGCCCGCTCCTGATTTTGATGCGCAGCTCGCATGGCTGATCGAGGAAGACGCTCACCAGGACCTGTTAGATCCAAAATACCAGGATCCGGAGAACCTCAGTTTACTGATCGAACGAATCATGGAAGTCCTTCGTGAATGGGTGTCCAGCAAAGATGCGGACGCCTTGTTTTTCGAAGCGCAGCAGCGCCACTGCCCCTATGGATGGGTGTTACCCATCGAGAAGGTCGCGGACAACCCGCAACTCGACGCGCGCGATTGGTTTGTACCGTATCGTATAGGTAAGGCTGAAACTCGTGCGCCTGGTGCCCCTTATCATTTCTCTGCAACGCCCTGGGCCCTCGGCGATTATGTGGGGCCAGGAGAGCATACCGCCGCGGTGCTTGCGGACATTGGTTGGAGAAACGACCAATGAGTGAGGTTGACAAGAAGTCCGAGCGACCTCTCGATGGCTTGCGCGTTTTCGATTTCACTCACGTGCTTGCGGGCCCTTTTGGCACCCGCATTCTCGGTGACATGGGCGCGGACGTGGTTAAGGTCAACCCTACCGAGCGAGCGGTGGCGGTGAATGACCCGGCACATCCTTATTACGTGATGTGGAATCGTAACAAGCGTGCGCTGGCATTGGACATGACAAATCCAGAAAGTCAGGCGTTGTGCCGACAGTTATGTAAAGCCGCAGATGTTGTCATCGATAATTTTTCCGTAGGTGTGCTCGATCGATGGGGTGTTGGCTACGAACAGATCAGTGAAACCAATCCTGGCGTCATCTACGTGCAGATGTCCGGCATGGGTGATGGGGGACCCTGGTCGAACTTCGTTACCTATGCACCGACAATTCATGCGCTGGCTGGCCTGACCTATTTGACCGGTGTAGAGGGACGTGAGGATATCGGCATCGGTTTTTCTTACAACGATCATCAGGCAGGTTTACACGGTGCCGTGGCAATTCTCGCCGCGCTGGAAGCGCGTCACCGCACCGGTCGTGGGCAACGGGTAGACATTTCCCAATTTGAGGTGGGAGCAAATTTTGCAGGCCCTTCACTGCTGGATTTTTTTGCCAACGGGCGCGCGGCTCGACCTACGGGCAATAATCTTCCCTACGATCAGGCAGCACCCCATGGCTGTTATCGATGCGAACCAAAAGCCGTTAGCTCCGTTGCCGATGAACGATGGGTGGCCATTGCCTGCATGGACGATACACAGTGGCAAGCGTTGAAGCAGGTGATGGGCAATCCAACCTGGGCAGACGGTGAGCGCCTGGATTCATCCGTTGGGCGAGTCGCGGCAATGGCTGAGATCGACGAGCACATCTCGCGGTGGACGGCTATACAAGATGCCTATGCAGTGATGGAACTCTGTCAGCTATCCGGCGTGCCTGCCGGAGTTGTCCAAAACGGGATAGACTTGGCGGAACGCGACCCTCAACTGAAAGCCTCGGGTTTCCTTCAAAACATCGAAGATCTCAGCCCGTCACTTGGGCAAACCTGGGCTGACAAGCTGCCAATACATTTTGAACGCACCCCTTGCAACGACTATCAACGCGTGCGCGAGGTCGGTGAAGACAATGATGCTGTGTTGAACGACTGGTTGGATATGGATGAGGCAGCAGTTCGAGATGCCGAAGAGATCCACG
>SMWK01000086.1 GCA_004356895.1 Gammaproteobacteria bacterium | reverse complement strand
CGAGGCATTGCCGAGAATATCGGGTTCCACATGGAAATTATCGGCGTCGATGAAATAAAAAAACTCAATCCGTTCTTTGACACCGCGGGCGTCCTTGCCGGCGCATGGACGCTCGACGATGGCCACGCCGATCACTGCCCAGACGATCGCCGCGGTTCCGTACCAGATGACTTCCAGCGGTGGTGCACTGGTAAGAACCTCCGGGCCAAAAGCAAGCGGCGATCCCGGAGAGCCGTGGGTGTCCGTTGGTATGTTCAACGTCAACTACCGCACCCAGCGGTCTTGAACACCGCCCTCCCTTCGATATCCTCGCCGTCGTACGTTCGCCCCCTGAGCACGGCCATCGTGTGTCCACACTCGATTCCCGTTTGCTGCATTCGAAACATTGTAATCAGGTCGATGCGGCCGTCGGCATCGACATCTTCCATTGAGGTACGCATGGGCTGAGCCTCTGTGCCGGTGGCGCCAAAGCGAATGCTCTTGGCATCGACCTTCGCCGCGTCGAACGTGGCGCCGGAATAGAGCACAACCGGCAAAACGCCCCGGCGTCCTGGAGTAACCGTGGTCGGCTCATCACCTGGTTTGATGTCAATGCGCACTACCCTGGCACCCGGGTTGGTGTCAGCGAGCACGACCGGGATGGCGTAATTAACCAGCGAACCCAGAAAAAACGTCGCTAAAAGGGCAACGCCCGCCTGACGGCGCACGGCCGACTCATCGCGCCTCGCGTTGCAGGCCCCCATGAAGTCCTCCTGGTCGTGATAGCACTCTGCGTAACCACGCATTTCCAACGGTAAGCACCGGCTTGTCAAGGAGTCAATCACGCCGTGGCGAAGGCATCCGCCGTACGCAAGATCCAGATGACTGTTTGCATTTCAGGTAGCGAGCGTCACCGGCGCGCCGAATTGGAATTGTTGCCACGCCCGGCGCGTATGGCTGCAATCGATTTAAAAGCGGACATAAAAGACTGCAACATCACTATAACCACCTGCTATATTTAGTTTGCTGCGCAAATAGCTTCAAGCCGATGATCGAGTGTAAATTTGTTCTGTACTCGTTTGTTTTTTTTTGCCCTATGCTCCAGGCCCCAAATGGCGCTAGAGTAGTTGCAAATTGGCGCATCTTGGAGGGAGCCATGGACAAACTTTTCAGATTCTCGTTGAGTGCCTGCGTTTTGGCCGGTTTGGCGGCAGCATGCTCGCCTGAGCCGACTGAACAAGCGGCGGTTGAAGAGACTACAGCGGCAGTTTCTGCCCCGGTAGCCCAGGGTGACAGCAACCCTTTGCGCAACGCTTATTTCGGCGATCTGCACGTCCACACCCAACTGTCTTTCGATGCCTATCTGTTCGGTACCCGCCGCACCCCGGATGACGCCTATGAGTTCGCTAAGGGTGCCGCGATTGAGCACGTCTCCGGATTCCGCATGCAGATGAAGAAGCCGCTGGATTTTCTGGGTGTTGCGGACCATGCATTTCTCCTGGGCATGATGGGCACCGTTGCGGATCCAACCAGTGACTACAGCGACCATGAGATCGCCGATGCGGTGCGCGGCGCGACCGACGCTGCCGGTTCCATTGCAGCGTTCGGGGCGGTGCTTGGCTACCTCGGCCGGATCGGAGCCGAAGGCGGTGAAATCGATCTCGATGATCGTGACGTCATGCGTAGCGCCTGGCAGGAAATCGTTGAAGCGGCGGAGCGCCACAACAACCCGGGTAAGTTCACCGCCTTCATCGGTTACGAGTACACGAGCTCCGGACCGCAGTCGCAGAACCTGCACCGTAACGTGATGTTTCGCGGCAGCGAACATCCGAATCTGCCGTTCAGCCGCTTCGACTCAGTTAATCCCGAGGATCTCTGGGCATGGATGGACAACAACCGCGCGCAGGGTATGGACGCCATTGCCATCCCCCACAACTCTAATGGTTCTGATGGATGGATGTTCCAGACCACCAACTGGGCCGGTGAGCCGATCGATGCTGCATACGCCGAACTGCGTATGCGAAATGAGCCGATTGTCGAGAACACGCAGGTCAAAGGCACGTCGGACACGCATCCGATGTTGTCGCCCAACGACGAATGGGCGGACTTCGAGATCATGCCGCTCCGCGTAGCCAGCCAGCTGTCTTCGCAACCCCCTGGCAGTTACACACGTGACGCATATCTGAGAGGTCTGCTCATGGAAGAGGAGGACGGGGTCAATCCGTACAAGTTTGGCGTGATTGGATCTTCGGACACGCACAACGCGGCTGGCTCCTTCGAGGAAGACAACTACTGGAGCAAAACGGGCTTACTCGATATCGACCCATTTCGCCGCGGCTCTGTTCCACTACCAGATTCTTCGCCGGATGAACCCGAATACGCCAATCCGTCGTCCCAGTATTGGGGCGCGTCGGGTCTGGCCGGTGTGTGGGCGGAGTCGAACACGCGGGCATCGATCTTCGATGCGTTCCGTCGCAAGGAAACGTTCAGCACCAGCGGCCCCCACATCAGAGTGCGGTTTTTTGCGGGATACGGATTAGATGAGTCGCTGTTATCTGCGGACAACAGCATCGAAATAGCCTATGAAGCGGGTGTACCCATGGGCTCAGACCTTGCCAGTGAAGCGCAAGGCACCCCCCACTTCTTTTTATGGGCAGCGCGCGATGCAGACAGCGTGGCGTTGCAACGACTGCAGATCATCAAAGGTTGGATCGAAGATGGCGAGCCGAGGGAAGCGGTTATCGATGTCGCCTGTTCCGACGGTGGTGTGGTGGATCCTGGGACGCAGCGCTGCCCGGACAACGGCGCGGGCGTCGACTTGAGCACGTGTTCCGTGACACCCGACAAAGGCGCAGGCGAAATGATGGCAATCTGGCAGGATCCGAATTTTGATCCCGAACTTAAAGCGTTTTATTACGTGCGAGTGCTGGAAAACCCGAAGTGTCGTTGGTCAACATGGGATGCGATTCGCGCTGGCGTGCCGCCGCGACCCGACATGCACGCCACCATTCAGGACCGAGCGTGGTCGTCGCCGATCTGGTACTACCCATAGAGTAAGGGGGTCGCTGAAAAACAGGTCGGGTTTAACCTGACCTGGGGGTACCCCCCAGCGTCAGGATCCGTACATAGGTCCGCACACCCTGGGCGAGATTATGCACACCGATCTTTTCATTGGTCCCGTGAAAACCGGTGATGTCATCCTGGGACACCACCATCGGGTTAAAACGATAGGCGTTGTCTGCTACCTTGCCGTAGTGGCGTGAGTCGGACCCCGCAATCATCAACCCCGGTGTTACCACGACTTCACCGTACACTTCGCGAATCGCCCGCTCGATGACGGCGAATCCGGGTGCTTCCCAACTCGATACAGCGGATGCGGCGCGCCCGGAACCCGCGGCCAAACGCACCTCGACATTTTCACTCTCAACGAGTGATCGTACGTGTTCGACAATACTCGCTACGGTATCCCTCGGATGGACTCTAAAGTTGACCGTGGCGATGGCCTCGATAGGTAGAACATTGACTTTCACGCTACCCGCCAACATGGTAGGTGCGGTGGTGGTTCGGAGCATGGCATTGCTGAAGTTCACTGAACTCAGCTGATCCTCAAGGATGGCCCCAAACAACCATTGGTTGGCAAACAGCATCCGATAACTGAACGACATGTAGCGACTTGCGGTATCAAACATCTGCGCACTCAACCCCGACAGACCCCCGGGGACCGGGTTGTTTTCCAATTTGGTAATTGCCTCGGCGAGAATGCCGACTGCAGTGTGTTTGGGTGGCATGGATGAATGTCCGCCTGCGGAGAGAGCGACCACCTGCAGGGTTACACTACCTTTTTCGGCGACATTGATCGCAGCCAACAGCGGCTCCACGCCGGGGAGCATACCCCGCAACAGAAACGAACCTTCATCGAGTGACCAGGCCAGCTGAACGCCTTCAGCCGCCAGGTGGCTTGTCACCGAGCCTGCACCTTGTGAACCTCCAACCTCCTCGTCGTGGCCGAAACTGAAGTAGATGGTGCGTTGTGGTGTGAAACCCGCGCGCAATAGATGGGTGGCGGCTTCAAACTGGGCAATGACGGCGCTCTTGTCGTCCAGTGCACCGCGCCCCCAGATAACGTCTTCGTCAATGACACCAGCAAAGGGTGGATGCCGCCAGTCGGTTTCACTTCCCGGGATGACGGGAACCACGTCGTAGTGTGCTGTCAGCAGAATAGGTTGAAGACCGGGGTCGCTTCCCTGCCAGCGGTACAACAGGGTGTAGTCACCATGGCGGCTCAGCTCCATGGTCTGATGAACTTCCGGATAGGTGGCATCAGCCCAGGCAATGAATCCCTCGAACTGGTCGGCTTGAAATTCTTCGCTGCGCTGATGAGACACGGTGCGAAAGCGAATCGCCTCTGCCAGATGTTCTGCGATTGCCGCCTCGTCGATGTTGATGGTCTGTGGTTCGACCGCTGGCATGTCGACTGGTGTATGGAGGAGTGTTCGCACGAGAACGATCACTACCATGGCTGACACCACGGCGGAGAGACTGATTACGAAGATCTTCACGATGAGGTACATCCTGATTTTATCTGGACGCTGACAGGTTGTTAAGAGATTCTCAAGTCGCTATATGGTGACTTTCCACGCGTTGCCGAGTGGTTTGCGCACATCGCGGAACGACCGGCGACGGTGCTTGCCTACGATATCGGTGCCGCGATCAACGCCATGCCAACCATCACCGACGAGTCTCGTGCCGTGCTTTTGAACCAAAGTGCGACAACCGTTGCTGGGGGCCGGTCGTGAATCGTTGGGTGTGTTTCATAACGGGGGTCGGAAGTAATTTACATGGCTCGGAATCCGGTTCACATGCTCGCGGATACGTTCGCGATTTACATCACTTCGTTCAGTTTTCCGGACTCGACGTCGTATACGAACGCTCGAACCTCATCTGTGTATGGAATAAAGGGACTCGCCTTGACTCGCGCGACAGATTGGCGAACGTCTGCTTCGAGGTCGGCAAAAGCCTCCATGGCGAACGGGGGCTTAATTCCCGTCTGGTCCAGGATTTGCTGCTTTAGATCAGCGTCAGTGAAAGTCTGCATCCCGCAGTCGGTATGGTGTATCAGCATGATCTCGCGCGTACCCAAGAGCCGTTGCGAGATAGTCAGCGAGCGGATCACATCATCGGTCACAACACCGCCAGCGTTTCTAATCACATGGGCATCGCCCTCTAAAAGACCAAGCAATACACCTGTCTCGAGCCGCGCGTCCATGCAAATAACAACCGCGATCTGTTTCGCAGGCGGCATAGGAAGCGACCCCTTCGAGAACTCCCCGGCGTAGGCTTCGTTGTTTGCAAGAAATTCATCGATTACGCTCATTTCATACTCCTGGCGTCTCTGTTTGTCCGCCGGTTGGTCGGCTGGTTTTGCCGGTTCGTAATGGATAACGGAACGTGCAGCGTCCTTCGCGACGTATTCGAAGTCAACTCAGAAAATCACATCCTCGCTCCGTTTGAGTTGAAGACTGTGATCTACTAGCGGCAAATCTAACCTGTTAAGACGCAGGTTTTGTGATATCGAACGTCTTCATTCGGTAGGCCAGCGTTGATGGTTTCTGGCCTAACAACGTGGCTGCGCCCTCATCACCAGACAGTTGCCAATTCGTGTGTTTCAACGCAGAGAATAGGT
>SMWK01000012.1 GCA_004356895.1 Gammaproteobacteria bacterium | reverse complement strand
ATGATCTCACTGATGTGGGTTTAGATGGAATGACCGATCCGTGGGGTCGACCATATGTGTACTTGCGCATAGACGGCGGCGGCAACGTCCAAGGGCAGGTACGCAAAGACCAAAATCTCAACCCGATCAATTCCGACTTCGATCTTTACAGCACGGGCCCAGATGGTCTTACCGTCGCTCCATTAACCGCCCCAAATAGCCACGACGATGCGGTCAGGGCAGGTAACGGATCGTTCTTTGGTGTTGCAGTAAACTTCTAGCGGTCAAATGAAAGGACGCAGACGAGTCGAACGTCATGTGTTGATGACGGTGCTTTCAACGTTGTTACCGATGATTCTGTTCGGCTATGTATTCTATGCTGCTACTGTCGAACAGACTCTTAGTCAGGCAGAAAGACGCCTTAGGGACCACAGCAAAACATATGCGCTCATACTACTCGAACGCCTGCAAACCAGTGCTGAGATCAGCGCACGAACACCTCTGCAGTTTCCTAAATCGACGTTATCCTTCGATCCTCCAACCGACAGGTTCGTTATTAACGAGAATACCTACGTACCCCTCGGCGACTTGTTGTGGGACTTAGATACGACCTCCGATCACAGATGCGTAGTAATCGATAGTGAAATCTCTCGATGCAGCAGTTCGCCATCTCAAGAGATGGAAATCATAGAACAGGAATGGGCATTATTTCTCGGTACGACCTTCGATACTACGCTCAACTTGACTGTTCGAACCATCATCACGAAAGACCAAGCACTGGAAGCTATTGCGCTTGTTGCACGCCTGTATCCGTTGTTAGCAATTCTGATAAGTCTACTGGTCGGCTGGGTGGCGTATCGGCAGCTGCGTAAGCGGCTAGAGCCCTTACGCCAACTGCAAACCGCGACCGCTGCCGTGTCGGACGGTAATTATCTCGCGAATGTAGACATACGCACGGGGGACGAGTTCGAATCGTTGGGGGAAGCGTTCAATAACATGTCCAAAACATTGAAGCGGTCGTTCGACCGCATCAATCGCCTGGCGGAAATCGATAAGATGATTTTGTCAGCAAAGGATCTAGACGAGATCATCCGATCCACTCTCGAAGTCGCTTACCTGGAGATAAGTACACCCGTTGAGATTGTGTTATGGCGGACAAAACCGATGCCTCTCGTGATCCACCATCGCTATGACGGGATCACACAGTCTAATAAACGGATTAATCTAGGTGAGTTCGCACCTATCGCAAATTGGTGCGATGTCAGCCTTATGCAGGACGTTGCTGATCAACTATGTGCGATTGAATCGCCGCGATTCCATGCGATCTACGTGGACGATGCGCTTGCGGGTCTCCTCATCACCGCCCACGACAGTTCCCTCGAACAGCGGTCTTCAATTAAAGATTTCACTGATCGATTAGCTGTCGCCATTACGAACGCCTGGCGCAGCGAAGATCTGTACAAACAAGCTCACTACGATCGCCTCACCAATCTGCTAAACCGCCCTGCCTTTGAGGATCGTCTGGTCTACGCGCTGGCGCAGGCTAAACGTCATGGACAGTACGGTGCACTGCTTTTTATGGACCTCGACAGGTTCAAGCAGGTCAATGATACGGAAGGACACAAGGCGGGCGATCGACTGCTCGTGATAACCGCAAACCGATTGAAAAAATCAATACGCGAAGAGGACACACTAGCGAGATTTGGTGGCGACGAATTCGGAATCCTAATTTCGAATTTTACCAACCGCAACGAACTGGTGACCCTTTGTGAACGTGTAATCAAGAACCTGAACGAGCCTATCGTGGTCAACCGGATCGAACATGTCGTTAGCGCGTCGATAGGAGTTGCTGTTTTTCCCACCGACGCTGATTCATCAGAGGAGCTGCTCATGATGGCCGATGCAGCTATGTATCGAGCAAAGGCCGCAGGGGGTGCTACAACCTCGTTCTACGACAAAGATATGAACGAAGCAGCGCAGCAGCGGGTAATAGTTGAAAGTCGATTAAGAAAAGCTTTAGAGGACGATCGACTGTGTCTCTATTTTCAACCAAAACTGGATCTGGCTTCGAACAAATTCATCGGTGCTGAAGGATTGATGCGCTGGCAGGATGAGCAACTTGGATTCGTATCACCGGAGGAATTTATCGCTATCGCTGAGGACACGGGCATGATCCACGAGTTTCTCGACTTGTGTTTGAGCGAAGCCCACCGAACGCTGAGTCAAATTCACCACACGCCCGATTTCCGGATGGCGATCAACGTTTCTCCCAAGCAGTTGGCGGTCACTGACTTCAGTACGCGCTTTCTGGATGCATGTGCGCGGCACAGTCTCGCACCAGGAGACCTGGAGCTGGAATTCACTGAATCGGTTTTTGCATCCAATCCGGATTCTGTAATCAAAGAGCTGTCCATCATTCGCGCGCGCGGTACTCTGATCGCGTTGGACGACTTTGGTACGGGCTATTCTTCGCTGAACCTGCTGCGGCGGCTACCTATAGACGTTCTAAAAATCGATCGATCTTTCATTCAAGACATCGAGACCTCGAATAAGGCAATAGATTTAGTGCACCATGTTGTAGAAATCGCAAAAGTTCTCGATCAAGACGTTGTAGCTGAGGGTGTTGAAACTAGTGGTCAGTTAGAGATACTTCGAGAAATCGGTTGCCAATTCATACAAGGCTACTTCATCGCACGCCCACTTCCGAGCCACGAGTTCTTGGCGTTTCTTGAACAACACCAGCTAGAGACTCAAAGGATCAGTGCAATTAGTGGACAATAAAGGCGGATAACGTCTTGTATCGGGTAGTTCAACTCAATCCGTAGAGGGCCAACGTAAACTCAATAGTAGAAAACAATATGGCCTACAGCGGATTCCCAGTCGACGCTTCGATCATTTCGTCCCAGGCGCTTGCAACCAACGTGCTGTCAAAGTATCACCTTCAATCGCCGTTAACCTGCAAATTTCTGCAAAGGGGCTTGAACGATACGTATACGGTTCAGACCGGTTCTTCGACCTACTACTTGCGTGTTTACCGTCACGGTTTGCGGAAGAAATCGGAGATCGATGCAGAGGTAGATATGCTTATTTATCTCGTTAGAGAGCGTCAACCAGTTGCTGCCCCCGTGGCTATGCAAGATGGCACCTATTTAACGCGAATCGATGCTCCGGAAGGTACGCGTTATGCCGTACTCTTCACGGAGGCCGTGGGCAAACCACCCAAGTTCAACATGGCCGATTGCAGCCAATATGGTCAGATCGTAGCGAATATCCATGCGTGTATGGATCAACAACAAGAAGATGGCAGGCGCTTTCATCTGGATCTCGAGTATTTGGTTGATCAGCCACTCAAGCACTTAGAACCATTTCTCGCACACCGCCCCGAAGAAATCGAATACCTGCGCCGCTGCGCCGATCAGTTGAAATCAGGCATCGATGATTTGCTACTAAAAAATAAACCAGAGTATGGCTGTTGTCACGGCGACCATTACCCTGCCAATGTTCATCAGGATGGGGAAGGCAGAATGGTCGTATTTGATTTCGACTGTTACGGATATGGTTGGCGCTCTTATGATGTGGCGGTATTTCTATGGCAAGCATCCGGGCCCGTTGGTCTAAACGGAACTGGTAATGCCGATGCCCCAGAACAATGGGACGCTTTCGTTGAGGGTTATTCTCGGATCCGCTCGCTCACAGATAGCGAACTTGAAGCAACGAAGTTGTTCGTTCCAGTTCGTCGCATCTGGTGGATGGGTATGCACACTCGATTGACGGAGACCATTGGTCCAAATCCCTGGCCAAACCTCGCAGGGCTCGACCGCGAAGCCCAGAACGGTTGGATCAACCGCAACATCGGCCTTGTTCGCGACTCCATGGAGCAACAAGGGCTTTCCTAGGCAATATCTTGAGCGTCGGCTTAAGAGTTATAACCTTCAAAGTCTGTGACGAGTTCGGACCTGAGCGGCGGTAGATAAGATCATTCTCGCCCTCGGATTCTTCGCGGCAGGTTTTTAGTCAGTGCATGGGTCGTGCGTGCGCGGCCCCGCGGAAAATGGCATTCATGAAAATCACATTCAGGCCGTCGAGATATGCGCGAATGTTCGGATCTTGGGTGAACGATATGACAAACCCCCGGTCAACTGGCTGAACAACAGCAAATGGCTTGTACGCGAGCTGCTTACGATTCTCTTCCCAGATGTAGCCGCTTGCGAGCAACTTATCGGCGGAGCTGAACCGAGCAACATTCGTACCGGAGTCGAGTCGTATCGGCGTATAAATGTCCGAGCCCCTCACCAATACGTTCAGTGTCGAAGCCACTCCGGCAGCGAGCCAGTGATCCGTGTCCACTTCCGCGCGTACGAGAATGCCGCTGACCGAATCGGGATCTTTTGTCACAGGCGTTATCGCCGTCTCGTACTCGGCGTCGCTGCTCAGATAGCTGCCCTCAACAGTTGCCGCCAACTCCTCCTCGACCTCATTTCCTGATTCGCCCTCGCCGTTCTCATCGTCATTTTCAATGACGGCGTTCTCTCGACGGATCGAGGATAAATCGATGTTTGCGTCGGCCACGTACCGATTGGCGTTGCCGAGGGCAATTAATACACCACCGTTGCTAACCCAGTCTTTGAGGTTTTGCGTTCCCGCCTCACCAAGCACGGGACCGTAACCAGTGTCCCAGGTTTCGGGCAGTATCAAGACTTCATATTCGCTGAGATCGGCTGTTGCGATGCGCCGCGTACGAATCGTCGTGACGGGGAAATCGTATTGGCGTTCTATGACAAATCGGGTGTTTCCCGCGCTGTAGGGTCTGGTTGGAAGATCCCATGCAATAGCGACAGTGTGCGAATCGCCGACCATACCCGTCATGCACACGATGCCTTTGGATTTGGTGCTCCGCAGTGAATCCAGCAGCGTCGCGCTGCCGACCAACTCCAGAACCTTATCGAGGCCGCAAGGGAAAATCTCAAGCACCTGATCGGCAATTTCTCCGGTATCGATGAAAACTTGATCAGCACCGTTATCTTTTCATGATCGGTCATCGGCAACAACTGCAACCTCTGAGGAAATCACTCCTCGATAAATATCTCATGCACCAATTTGTGAAATCCGAGGGGTTCGTCGTCTTCGCCTTCCCAAATCGCATTCCAGGCTGCTTTGATTGCAGGATCCGTCGCCATTTCGTAACGTATTTCCACTTCCAGAGGCCGCAATCTGTATGCGAAACCTAAGCTCGTGAATTTGTATTCAACACGCCATTGATCGATTCTGGCAGCTGCCTCCGCCAGAGCTGCACCCTTTTCCAGTTCTGTATATTGCGGCATGTCCCATTCTCCACCTCTCTATCTTGGCAAAAACAGATAACATCGGATCGCTTTCAAGTGTGGCCAGATGTCTCTCATGAATAAGAGAGAGTCGGTCGAACTCGAGCTGGGCCAGGTTCATGTCGCGTGTTTGTCGTAATTCGTAGGCGACGAATATCAAAGAAACAACCAACGCCGTAATGCCGAGCATTTCTGCAAAAAACCGAAAACGTTCGATCTGCATTTCTACATCCCCGTCAATTATTGAGTGATCCTAAGTCTGCCGTCCGTTAGCTATGTGGTGAAGTGAATTCAATCCGAGCGGACGAATCAATCTATCCTGCACCGCAAAAAAAAAGCGGCCATCCAGATCGAGCCTTGTGGCAAGCGTGATCGGCCAGGAGTGGACGTGGGAGCGCCATCGACGATTCTGTGAGCACGATCACGTTCCCCGAATCAGCGTTTTGCTAGGGTCGGCGGATCGTTGATCTATAGGTATAAATCTCATGGAAAACGTAGATCACAGCGTGGTGAGCAACACGCTCGCGCAGGATGCACCCACGAAAAACCGCCGTAAGCTGAAGAACTTTTTCGTCAAGCCGAAGTACCAGATGAAATACGCCTGGTATCAGATTGTCGGCGGGACGACCCTTTTTGCCGTTACAGCGGGCATGGTTCACCTAAAACTTGCACTCATTGATTTGCTCATGGCTAAGACCCGTGTCATGGATGTCGCGACACAAGTGCAGATCAGTCAGCTGTACGCTGATACCGCAACTACCTTCATGATCGGTTTTGTCGTTTTCCTCACGTATTCTGGTCTGCTTATTCTCGTCATGAGTCACCGGGTGTCGGGTCCAATGATTGCGATCGTCGACACGATCGAACAGCTGATCAAAGGCAACTACGGTTACAAGCGACCGCTGCGACACGGCGATGAGCTCATGGCGATTCAAGATCATCTTCACGAGCTTTCAGTTCGTCTGAGTGTACAAGAGGTAGACGATATCCAAACCACGGAAAAGGAGTAACCGTCGTCCTCGCACCAGCTCGCTAGAGTCCACAATCGGTACTCGGATCTTACTCCGGATTTCTCTTCTCGAAACTACTCTAGCTGGTAGAGGAGCGGGTCGCCCCAACTCCGCCCCATTCAAAACCCATCGTGCCCAATTCGGGCAATAGGCTCGAGACAAAGCCCTACACGTCCCTACATGGTGAGGTTAGAACAACGCATGACAAACCCTCGCACTTGGCAGCGGATGGGTTACTTCACTCACTGTTACCCATCTCTCCGGGTTGGACATAACTGTATGGCGGAGCGGACGTCTGCCACACTGGACTTCTAACAAATTGATTAGAAAGGACTTATAGCTCTCACAAGATTTTTATGCCCCCATTTGTGCCCCCTAACTAGTAGCGTTCCGCGCTCAACTGTCTGCGACCCACTGATTAATGGTCAACGGCCCAGATCTGGGTTCCTTCCTTTATATGCGCGTGTGTATATGTGGATTTCAGGTGAGTTGGGTGTTTCACATAAGACCGGGCCTCTGGAATGGCACGCAGATTCCCTTCTCCCCCTCCTGGTCTTTTCTGATTGGCTTTCCGGTTATATAGGTGCAACTCCTCAAAGTAATACTTTGTGTATCGCGTAAAACACACAAATTGGTTTGTGTAACCTAACTCCACAAACTAGATTACATAACTTGTGTAACCTATATCGCCTTGGTACGATACACAAACCACTTAGTGACAAATCAAGATGACACAAACGAAGCTCATACCGCACGAGCCGCTGAAGTTGCCGCCTAATTCTATTGAAACCGATCTCTCTGGGTTGACTGCGCTCGTGGGGCGTGCCAATGCAACTTTGTCTCGATACGACGGGCTTCTGGAAAGTCTAATCAACCCACAGATATTGCTTTCTCCACTGATCATGAAAGAAGCAGAACTCTCTTCACGAATCGAAGGAACTATTGCTACTGCTAACGAAGTGTACGAACAGGAAGCGGGGGCCGAATTCGAACCCGAGAAACAAGCTGACATCAAGGAGATATTGAACTACCGGCAAACCCTCAGGATGGCGACAGGTGAAGTCAGCAAAAATCCAATCTCACTACACATGATACGAACAATGCATGCAATGCTAATGGAGGGGACCCGAGGCCAAGACATGAGTCCGGGCCAATTTCGTACTACCCAAAACTGGATCGGCCAAAAAGGATGCTCCATGAATGAAGCCACATATATCCCGCCTTCGCCGCTGCAACTCCCTACTCATTTGCAGAGTTTTGAGCTGTTTTTACAGACCAAACACGAGAATCTCGATCCCATTGTAAAGACTGGTCTGGTACATGCTCAGTTCGAGTTGATTCACCCATTTGACGATGGGAATGGCCGAATCGGCCGTCTCATCATTCCTCTCTACCTAGCACGATTAGGTAGCCTGGTGAGTCCCTCCCTCTACATTAGCGCCTACTTTGAGGCTAATCGAGAAGAGTACACGCATAGATTGGGCGAAATTTCCGCTAATCGTGATTGGCGAAATTGGATTATATTCTTCCTTACAGCAGTCGTTCACCAAGCTCAAACGAATCTGGATTTAATTAGACGCATCACCAGCCTTTATGAGGAGATGAAAACAAAAATTTCCAACGCAACCCACAGCGAGCAAGCAATCAGCATTTTAGATTCATTGTTCGACCGACCGGTATTTCAAGCATCAGATTTGCACGAAAACCTTGGGATCTCTCGCAACCGGGCGGCGACATACATCAGGGCTCTAAAAAACGAAAGAATCCTGCACGAGCTGCGCCCAGCGTCTGGAAGGAGACCCGCAGTTCTCTCCTTCCAACCACTTTTCGAGATCACATCGTGACTTTCCGCCGGGAGCTATGACATTACTTGCACTGATAGGAATTCTAATACGATTTTGACTTTTTCTTTGCGAAGAACGACGCAACGTAGCTTATCCAAATACCAAACGGTGAAAATATCATCGACAAACCAGCCCATACGATTGAACTTCGATTTAGTTACGAGGCAAAAATTCCAATCGCCAAGTAGTAGCTTAACAAGGCTATTACACCCGTAACGGTGAGACCAGCCACCACGTTCTGGTGCAGTACATCAGGTTGAAAAGCAGCGAATAGCAACGATATATGCCCAATCCAAAATGTAGCATCAACCGCTCGCCGAGCGGGTCGTTCTTGCTTTTCTCTTGTCTTTTCTTGTTTCCTAACTTGGTATCGTTCTTGCGCTCGTTCGGTTTTTAGCTCGTTAACTCTTAGCCTAATGTAACGTGCTCGTGTTCGATCTTCTTGGCCGTCGGAATCTGCCAATGCTTTGGTCCAGAGCGCACGATCAATGCTGCCGTTTTGAAATTCTTGATCAACGATTCCGTACAGTGATTTATCACGCATAGGCAGACCACTCGCACAAGTTATTTCATGGATTGTTCGTGCAAAGATTTCGAGTTGCACCCCACGGGACCAAGTATCTTTTCGATCTCCAGATCACACGTGATTCACACTTGAAGCTACAGCTGTGCATGGGTCAATGCCAGTCGGCAATCGGCTAGACTTCCGTCAGCTCGATCCAGACCCTCCGCCAACCGTTCACACGAATCCTAAGTCTTCGGATGCAGGCGCATATCTCCCCTAGTGGTCAATCCTCAACAAACATATTCCCGAACGGGTGTACAATGCAATTGCACGCTCTGGGTGCCTCCCGTACAGTTCGTGCCCAAGAGGAACGGCTTACGAGGGGTGTGCGCTAGTTGATGTAAAATGGTTGAGAACACCGAGCACCAGCAGCCATGAGCGGGGAGGGAAACGTTGCCATTCAGCTATAAAATCGAAGAAGGGATTTTATTTACCACAGCTACCGGTGAGACCACCGCCCAAGAACAAGCTGCATTTAAACGAACTTGGCTCGCCGATTCCGATCTTCCGACGCCCCTTCTAATTTGGTAGTTGTCACTTCACCCATCTGCACCTCCCTTAAATGGGGTTAAATATACACGCTGGTCGAAGTCGAGCCATAGTGGTGTGACAGCTGGGAGAGACTGGCTACATAAATGGAGGAAGGGCTTACGAGGGGTGTGTTCTGATTACGCAAACGGCCCCGTTGATCATGTGAGCTAGGAAGTAGGCTGCACAAGCCAGATACGAATCCGGGATTTCAGCGAGGTTTTTCAATCGGTCTGTTTGCGCTGTACGGTTAGCTGAATATCGTATGTCAGACACTCAACGGTTCTCTCTTTGCCGTCGTTTACAGTCGCCCAAAACAGTTCATTAGTCGCTTGAATCGAGACGGCCCATTCTCTGTGGCATCTTGGACACTTGAATTCCCAATTACCTCGTTTCTCTTTCCATGGCGCTCGCTCCCCACAGATCTCGTGAGTAAAAATCAAGGTATCTTCTTCAGCCTCGACTAGAACGATTATTTCGGTTGCCATGGCCCTCCAACCTCCATACCTCCACGAGAAAGCTGACAACCCCAGAGACGGGACTCAATTCAGCAAGAGAAGTTAGCGCCTCAATCTACCTCAAACCTGCTTCCGCAGCTTGTAAAGCCAGCTGAGAT
>SMWK01000085.1 GCA_004356895.1 Gammaproteobacteria bacterium | reverse complement strand
GTGGTACCAGTGGTTGATGCCTGAGCCGTTGTAATACTGAACGTCGTTGAACCGCTGCAACTCGCCGTCTATCTCCACACCGTCCAGTAGGCGTTGGATTGCCTGATCGCTCAATTTTCCAATGACTCGAACGGCATACTCTCGATCAAGGCCGGTGGACGGATGCATCATTCGGTTCGCCAGTGCCCCGTCGTTCGAGAGCAGCAGTAAACCACTGGTCTGGATATCGAGACGGCCAACCGAGATCCAGCGCCCGTTGCGTACTTTCGGCAAATCGTCAAAGACGCTGCGCCGACCTTCCGGATCACGGCGCGAGCAGATCACCCCTACCGGTTTGTTGTAAACCAACACCCTGCAGTATTCGTTCGAACGGCGTTTTACCGCCTTGCCGTCAACGTGGATACGATCTTTACCCGTTACCCGCTGACCGACGTGCGCCGGTTGTCCATTCACGGCAATACGGCCGGAAGCAATCCAATGTTCCAATTCTCGGCGCGAACCATAGCCGAGTTCTGCCAACATCTTCTGCAGCTTCTCGGTCTTCTCGTGGGTCATTTACCCCTACCGGGAGGTTTGCGGCGCCGTTGGCAAAGGCACTACCTCGGCGCGCTGTTTTCCAACGTCAGCGCCTTCCTCCGAGGTTTGCTCATCGGCAACGTAGTCATCCTTTTCAGCCTGCAGCTGCACCGGTTCGGGTATGGGTGGAGTTTCCTCAACCACCACCAGCGTCTCGATCAGTTCGCGAATCTCTGCGAGAGGCGGTAGCGCATCCAGGCTCTTGAGGTTGAAGTAATCCAGGAACGCTCGCGTAGAACCATACAGCGCTGGCCGTCCCGGCACCTCACGCTGTCCGACCACGCGTATCCAGCCGCGTTCAAGTAGCGTGCGCATGATATTCTGGCTCACACTGACGCCGCGCACCTGCTCGATGTCGCCGCGCGTGACGGGTTGTTTGTAGGCAATCAACGCGAGCGTCTCAAGGAGTGCGCGCGAGTAGCGAGGCGGCTTTTCGTCCCATAGCCGACTAACCCACTGGCTGAGCTCCTGGGGGACTTGAAAGCGGTATCCGGAAGCCACGCGTTTCAGCTCGTAGCCGTGACCGCGCGCTTCAGTCTCCGCTACTTTCAGTGCTGCGCGGATCTGCGCCCGCTCCTGTTCAACTTCGAGCTCTCCTCGTCCGAAGAGTTTTACCAGCCGCTCTACCGTCAAAGGCTCGTCCGTGGCTAGCAGCGCCGCTTCAATGATTCGCTTGATCTGGTCAGTGTCGAGGCGATCGGACATTCACTACTCTCCGGCGGCACGTACGTAAATGGGAGCAAACGGCTCGTTTTGCACAAAATCCACGAGCGATTCGCGAATGAGCTCCATCAGGGCTAAAAAGGTCACGACAACGCCCATGCGCCCTTCCTCAGCGATGAACAGGTGCGCAAACGCCACGAAGCCTGTCGCATCACTCACCCGAGAGAGTATTTCCTGCATTCGATCGCTCACAGAAAGCACCTCGAGCTGAACCGCGTGACGCTCAAACATGTCGGCCCGCCTGAGCACACCAGCCATCGCGACGAGCACCTCTTGCATATCCACTTTCGGCTCAGAGTGTTGGCGCACCAGCTCCGGTTTCTCGGCCTGCGCGGTGAAGATGTCCCGCTCGAGCCGTGGTAGTGCGGAGATACCCTCGGCTGCGGTTTTGATCTGTTCATATTCCTGAAGACGGCGAATGAGTTCGGCACGGGGATCGTTTTCGTCCTCCTCGGCGTGCACCGGCCTTGGTAACAACATGCGCGATTTGATCTCCGCCAACATGGCTGCCATCAGCAGATATTCACCGGCCAGCTCCAGCTGCATCACACCCATCAGATCGACGTAACTCATGTACTGCTGAGTGATCTCAGCCACTTTGACGTCGAGAATATCCAGATTCTCACGGCGGATCAGGTACAGCAGGAGGTCTAACGGCCCTTCAAAGGTCTCCAGAAAAACCTCGAGGGCATCGGGTGGAATGTAGAGGTCGGTGGGAAGTTCGCGAACCGCTTCGCCTTCTACCAAAGCCAGTGTATCGGCAGATTCCCGACGTATGCGAACCAGTCGGGGTGTCAAATCGTCGCTAGTATCCACGCTCATCTATTCGACACTCTCCCATGCAACGCCTGCCGACTTAGTGTTTACCGGTGCGATATGCCAATTGCAGCGCGCACGTCATCCAATGTTTCTCGCGCAACATCGCGCGCCTTTTCCGAGCCTTCAAGCAGTATCGAGTGGACAAGATCAGGATCGTCTTCGAACTGGCGCGCACGTTCGCGCATCACCGCCTGCTCCTCGTTAATCGCTTCGATAAGCGGCATCTTGCAGTCCAGGCAACCAATGCCCGCGCTGCGGCAACCCTCGGCTGCCCACCGGCACGTTTCAGCATCGGAGTATACCTCGTGCAACGAATACACCGGACACTTTTGTGGATCACCGGGATCCTTCCGTCGCGCCCGCGCTGGATCCGTTTTCATTTTGCGAATCTTCGCATCAACAAGGTCAGGATCTTCGCGTAGCGCGATCGTGTTGTTGTAGGATTTCGACATCTTTTCACCATCGAGTCCCGGTATTTTGGCCTGCTTGGTGAGCAATGCCACGGGCTCAGGCAAGATGATGCGCCCGCCGCCTTCCAGAAACCCGAACAATCTCTCCGTGTCGCCAATGGATAGATTCTGTTGTTCTCCCAGCAGCGCGCGTGCCCGCTGCAGCGCTTCAACATCACCTTTTTCGAGGTAGCTGCGCCTGAGATCGCGATACAGGCGCGCCGCCTTGCGACCCATCTTTTTTACGGCGTTCTCGGCATGTTCCTCGAAACCTTCTTCGCGGCCGTAGATGTGATTAAACCGTCGAGCGATCTCACGGGTGAGTTCGACGTGGGCCACCTGATCCGCACCGACCGGCACATTTCCGGCCTTGTACATAAGGATATCGGCGGACTGCAGCACGGGGTAACCAAGAAAGCCATAAGTGGCGAGATCCCGATCGTTGAGTCTGGCTTGCTGATCCTTGTAACTCGGCACTCGTTCTAGCCAGCTGATGGGTGTGATCATCGAGAGCAACAAGTGCAACTCCGCGTGCTCAGGCACCTTTGACTGCACGAACAACGTAGCGGCCCCCGGGTTTACTCCGGCTGCAAGCCAATCGACAACCGTATCGAACGTGTATTGCTCGATATTTTGAGATTCAGCGTAATCCGTGGTGAGGGCGTGCCAGTCGGCAACAAAAAAATAGCATTCGTATTCGTGTTGCAACTGGATCCAGTTCTTGAGAACCCCGTGATAGTGACCGATGTGCAGCCGGCCGGTCGGACGCATGCCAGAAAGCACGCGGTGGCTCGATTCATTACTGCTCAATGCAGCGCCTTATCCCTTAAACACGGTCCACATTATAGAGAAGTTAGACAAACTCACCCAGCCCCTGACGCACCACTTCCGGAACGTCCTGGGTGAGGTCCACCACCGTTGTCGGTATCAGCCCGTTGTGCCCGCCATCGAGTATCAAATCCACGGAATGCTCGAGTTCAAGACGGATCTCCTCGGGATCCGCGAGCGCCTCATCGGCATCGGGAAGTCGCATGCTCGTCGACATCATCGGCTCCCCCAACGCCTCGAGTAACTCCCGTACCACGGGGTTGTCAGGCACACGCAGGCCGATGGTCCGCCTTTTGGGATGTACTAAACGCCGCGGCACCTCCCTTGTCGCAGGCAGCAGGAAGGTAAACGGGCCGGGCGTGAGGTGTTTGAGTATTCGGTAGCTCTGATCGTCCACTCGTGCATACAGCGAAATCTCCGAAAGATCTCTACAGGTCAGTGTGAAGTGGTGGTATTTGGCCAACCCCCGAACCTGACGGATCCGGTCAAGCGCCTGCTTGTCGCCGATGCGGCAGCCAAGGGCGTAAGTCGTGTCCGTTGGGTAAACCACCAAGCCACCGGCCGCGATAATCTCGGCTGCGCGCAAAAGCAATCGCTGCTGTGGGTGCGAGGGATGAATGGAAAAGTACTGACTCACCTAAGGAACACCTAACTGGTCTGATTAGAACACTCGCCCGGTCGCAAGGCTGGACTATGCTGCACGGAACGTTACAGGCTATAGTTATTTCTCTATTATCACACGCGAGCGACTTTCCTGCCCCACACTCATCCGCTCAAAAGCAGGTTAACTTGAAGCAATGAGCCAATTTCTGAATTTCATACCCATCCTACTGTTCGTGATCGTGTTCTTCATGAGCGATATTTATCTGGCAACCGCCGCATTGATGATCGCCGTCTCCATACAACTGGCCATTTACTGGATTATCAAGAAACCTATCGGTCGTGAGCTTAAGCTCACATTCTGGGCAAGCATGATATTCGGCGGGCTGACGTTGTTTTTTCGCAACGAGCTCTTTATTCAATGGAAACCGACCATCGTGAATGGGCTTCTCGCGGTTTCTCTGATTGGCAGCCACTTTTTTGGCAAATCCAACCTGATAAAAAAAGTGCTCGGTAAGCAGCTTAGTTTGCCCGACCAGGTGTGGACTCGTCTCAATTTCGGCTGGGCAGGTGGATTTTTCCTCGCGGCCGTGCTCAATCTCGTCGTGGCATACAACTTCTCAATGGAGTTCTGGGTAAGCTATAAGCTGATCGGTGGATTTGCGCTCACATTTGCCTACGTTGCAATCACCATGATCTACTTGAACCAAAAGGGATATCTCGAAAACCTGCAACAAGGACCGGCTGTTGATGAACCGGATATTAAAAGACCGGAACTTGAAAAAAAGGAAGCCTAGCCCCTGGACGATTCTGTTGGCGCTGTGGCTGTACGCAACAGGAGGGCAGCTGACGTTGGTCGAAGCAGTTGCCGAAACAGTGTACATCTCCGACAGCCTGACGGTACCGCTCAGGAGCGGCCCTTCGAACTCGCACAGAATCCTGCATAGAGGATTGATAAGCGGCACCGCAATGGAGGTGATAGAGCGCGATGAGGAATCCGGTTTCGCGCACATTCGCACCCAAGCCGGTACTGACGGTTGGCTCCCAATTCAATACCTAGTCAGCGAACCCATCGCTCGCGCACGCCTCGAGCAAGCCAACACTCGAATGGCTCAGCTCGACGCCTCTGCGGAAAAATTGCGCGCACAACTCGAGACTTTGAGTCAGGACCAAGGGCAGACACAACAAAACAATATGCAGCTAACCACCCAGATAGCGAGCCTCGAAGGAGAACTCGAAGAAATCAAACGAATCTCAAAAGGGGCGATTGAAGAGCATGCGAGCAACCTGCGGCTCATGGATCTCAATGCACGCGTGCGCGAAGAGTTTGACGATCTCGTCGCCGAACGTAACGCTCTGCAGGACAACCTGGAGCAGCGCTGGATGTTGATCGGCGGTGGGCTGGTGTTATTGGGCCTGTTGCTCGGCACGGTCATAAAGGCCCGACCCAGACGCAGCGGCTGGAGCTGATCTTGGCCGTTCTGAGCGTCAACCTGAACAAGGTCGCGCTAATTAGAAATTCCCGCGACGGCCAAGTACCGAGCGTCGTCAAAGCTGCCAAGACGGTACTCGCCGCCGGTGCGCACGGCATCACTGTACATCCCCGACCAGACCAGCGGCACATTAGACCCGGGGACGTGAACGATCTGGCGAAACTTTTAGCTGACTATCCGGAAATCGAATTCAACATCGAAGGCAACCCTTTTGCCGGGCCGCGCGACAACGGCTATCCCGGTTTCGATGCACTGATCGAATCCGCCCACCCACAGCAGGCAACGCTGGTGCCCGACAGCGACCGCCAACTCACCTCAGACCATGGTTGGGACTTGAGTGGCGATAATACACGGCTCTGCACCGCGATTGCCCGGTACCAGAAGTTGGGTGCTCGGGTAAGCCTCTTCATGGATCCAGACGCAGAACAAATTGCCAGGGTTCGAGATTGTGGCGCTGATCGCATAGAGCTTTATACCGGACCCTTTGCGGCAACGGTGGCAGAGAAAGGTCTAACTCATGATGACAGCCGTGCATCATGGCAGCGTTACCTCGATGCTGCGCGTTATGCCAATCAGGTGGGGCTCGGAGTCAACGCCGGCCACGATCTCGATCTGACCAACTTGATTCTGTTTCGCGAAATCACCGAGGTCGCCGAAGTATCCATTGGTCACGCGCTGATCACTGACGCGCTGGAGTTCGGGTGGACAGAGGCGGTGACTAAATACCTAGCAGCGCTTTCCACGCAGCCGTCGGCTGGGTAACACATACAACCACAGAATATTCTCTGCGGCGAATTCATCAGGACGCTACAATCGCCGCAGGCGCAATCGCCACCAATAAGTGATGTCAAAAATGAACCATATGAAACGATTACTCGCGCTCGCACTCACCTGCTACCTACCCATGACCGCCAGCGCAGAGGGACTGGAGGCGATCGACACGTTCATCGCGCAACAATCGATCGACACCTCCCAGCCCGGCTGGAAGACACATCTACCGAAGCCGCCAAAAGTCGAGTTCGATGCCAGCAAGACCTACTACTGGAATGTGGAGACCAACGTCGGGAGCATCAAGATCAAGCTGTTGCCGGACGTCGCACCGATGCACGTGTCGAGCACGATTTACCTCGTGCGGCTTGGCTATTACGACGGACTGATCTTCCACCGCATCATCACCCAGTTCATGGCACAGGGCGGCGACCCACAGGGAACCGGGTGCTGCGGACCCGGCTACAACTACCGAGGTGAATTTTCGAAAAGTGTGAAGCACAACCGACCTGGCCTGTTGAGTATGGCGAACTCCGGACCGGGAACGGATGGGAGCCAGTTTTTTCTCACATTCGTCAATACGCCCTGGCTGGACGGCAAACACACAATCTTCGGTGAGGTAGATGAGGGGATGAAGACGGTCAAGGCACTGGAGAGCTACGGCAGCAAGAGTGGCAAGCCGGCAAAAAAGCTCGAGATGATCCGCAACACCATCACGGTCGAGTGAACGTTCAAAAACGGTTCAAATAGTTGACGAGTCAACCCGGTTGTTCGGTATTATTCATCCCTCTTTTCTGGAACCTTCTCTATGAGAACCGCCTCAATCGCAGCGGCAAGTGCCATCTTCTTCGCCGTCGTGATCACTGAACTTTCCAGTCGCCTCTGGCCTGGTAACTATCTAGCCTTGTTGGCACTCGCTGCGGTGACGTTGTTTATTCACGGCTTGCTCATCTTCAAATTAACCAAGTCGGCGAGTCTCGGCTCCACGGGTGAGCGTTCCACACGGGCGCGACCCACAAAAAGGAGATCGACGAAGGAGCGATCCCAGGAGCCGCAACCCAGTCCCGTTTCCGACGCACCTCACGAAACCGGCACAGTCAAGTGGTTCAACCGCACTAAGGGATTCGGCTTCATCATTCGAGAGTCTGGAGAGGAGATCTTCGTCCACCAACGTTCCATTCGCTCCGTGGGCCAAGGCGACAACCGACGCCGACCGGCACTGCGTGATGGTCAAAAAGTCACTTTCCAGGTAGCCGAACGCGACAAAGGTCTGCAAGCCGAGGACGTTGCAGCCGACCCAGCAAGTTAAGTCGGTGAACGTTCGCGCGGCTATTGATCAACGCCTTTCAGAAGCGCTGTCGGCTTGTACGGGCCGCAACTCCCCAGCACTCGTCCAACCTGCCAGCAAGCCGGAATTCGGTGACTACCAGGCCAATGGGATCATGGCGGCGGCAAAACGCCTGAAAACCAACCCGCGTGAGTTAGCCACAGCTGTCATTGACACCGTTGCACTCGACGACATCGTGGAACAGTTGGATATCGCGGGCCCCGGGTTCATTAACATCTTCTTGAGCGCCGAGTTCCTCGCCGCCAGACTTGCCAGAGAGCAACCGCTGGTGAGCCCAGCGCAGCACCCGTATACGGCGGTAGTGGATTACTCGAGCCCCAACCTCGCCAAAGAGATGCATGTGGGACACATACGCAGCACCATCATTGGTGACGCGGTAGCGAAGGTCCTCGAATGCCTTGGGCACAACGTGATTCGCCAGAACCACGTTGGTGATTGGGGAACTCAGTTCGGCATGCTGATCACCTACCTCACGGAGACCGGTGCGAACTCGCAAGTGCTGGAAGATCTGGAAGAATTCTACCGTGCTGCCAAACAACGATTCGACGCGGATGCGGATTTTGCGACACGGAGTCGGTTGGCGGTCGTTGGATTGCAAGGCGGGCAGCCCGAGCTTCGCCGCCAGTGGCAACGTTTCATCGACATCTCCCTGAATCATTGCCAGGCACTCTACGGGCGCCTCGGTGTGAGCTTGAGTCGAGAGGACGTGCATGCGGAAAGCGCCTACAACGACGACCTGCCGAACGTGATCGAATCGTTGCGTGAGCAAGGGTTACTCGAAGAGTCCGACGGCGCACAATGTGTCTTTCTCGACGAGTTCAAAGGCAAAGACGACCAGCCACTACCGGTAATCGTACAAAAGTCGGACGGTGGCTATCTGTACGCGACCACCGACCTCGCAGCGGTGCGTCATCGTCACAACCAACTCAACGCCCAGCGCGTGCTGTATTTCACCGATGCACGTCAGGTTCTGCATTTCAAACAGATTTTTGCCGTTGCTCGCAAAGCCGGATTCGCGGATGCCGCAATGAGTCTCGAGCACCACCCCTTTGGAAACATGTTGGGCAAGGATGGCAAACCGTTCAAAACACGCGACGGCGGGGTGGTCAAGCTTGCCGAGCTGTTGGACGAGGCTGAAGCTCGAGCTTTCGATCTCGTGACTCAGAAAAACTCCGAACTGGGCGAAGATGAACGCCGCGAGATTGCCCGGGTTGTGGGTATCGGCGCCGTGAAGTATGCCGATCTTGCAAAAAACCGCACGAGTGATTATCACTTTGACTGGGACCAGATGCTTGCCTTCGAAGGCAACACCGCTCCTTATCTGCAGTATGCCTATACACGGGTACAAAGCGTGTTTCGCCGCGGCAACATCGATGTCGAATCGCTCACGGGCGAGACGGCGCCTAGCGAACCCGCGGAGCGAACTCTGGCTGTAACTCTGCTGCGATTTCAGGAAGTTCTCGAACAGGTAGCAGCGGATGCCTATCCACACTACCTATGCACATATCTCTACGAGCTCGCGAGCCAGTTCATGCGCTTTTACGAAGCGTGCCCTGTTTTGACCGCGCCTGGGAAGGTCCGTGATAGCCGCTTGCACTTGTGTCTGCGCGTGGCCGAGACACTCAAAAACGGGCTCGGTCTACTTGGCATCGAAACCGTCGAGCGTATGTAAGTGATCCACGACGAACGGCACCCGGTTGTAGCTGACCCGGCCGCTTCCTCCAGCTAGGTTTGTGCCAATTTGGGTATTGAGTAGGACTTCAGCTCTTCAACAAAATCCCTGAGAACACTCAGACCCGTTGCCTCAGCATCCAGGCACCATTGTTTCAATGCATTCAACAACTCATCAGCGCTTCCGCTGCGTTTACTCCACACGGCCTGCAGACGCAGGCGCAACTCGTAGATTACCTTGATATCGGGATGGGCTTCGACGAGTTCTGAGATGCGATTCTTGCCAGCGTCGTCTACGAGAGAATCTTCTCTGCAGAGCACAACCTTGGCCTTGCGCACCAACTGGCTGGCGGCGCTTCCTGCTTTGTGGAATTCCTGCTCAACGAGAGGACCGACCACGTTCTCGGCGTATCTGGCCATTACCCGAAAGCGATCATTCAAAACACCCCAAGCCGTGTCGATGTCCATCGTGGTCTTGCCGGAAATCTGCTCGACGATGGGCCCGGTGCTCAGCGGCCTCGCCAGTCCCAACATCTGGAACAAACGGATCCAGCACCAGCCGATATCGAACTCCCACGGCTTCTGTGAAAATTTAGCCGAATTGGGATAGGTGTGGTGGTTGTTATGCATCTCTTCGCCGCCGATGAGGATGCCCCAGGGAACAATATTGGTGGCAGCATCGGGACATTCGAAGTTGCGATAACCCCAATAGTGACCGATACCGTTGATGACACCGCCAGCAATTGGCATCAAGACCATCTGCACCGCCCATAGGGTCATCCCGATGACACCGAAGAGCGCGATGTTGATGAGCGCCAAAATCGCGATGCCGTGCAGGGAATACGCTGAGTAGACGTTACGTTCCAACCAGTCATCCGGACAGCCCGAACCATATTTTTTCATGATCTCAGGCTGCGAGGTAGCTTCCCCGTAGGTTTCCATGCCTTGCCAGAGAATCTTCTTCAGACCTTGCATGACCGGACTGTGGGGGTCGTCTTCGGTTTCGCAAACCGCATGATGTTTGCGGTGTACGGCCGTCCACTCCCTGGTGATGATACCCGTGGTCAACCAAAGCCAGAACCGGAAAAAATGCTGTAATGCCGGGTGTAGATCAACCGCACGATGAGCGGAGTGCCGGTGCAGGTAAACGGTTACAGAAACGATTGTGGCATGCGTCACAACCAGCGCATACAAGAGGAGCTCGAGCCAGGATAAATTCCACAATCCGTTGCTGAACCAGTCTAAAAATGTCACGTGCGCAGGCCTCCTGCAGTCCTATCTAAAGGTATAGTTGTTATTGTTAGAATCTGTTCTGGCTGAGGGAACCCGAGTGTCATTGGTGCATGATACAACGGTTGAAAACGCAAAAAATGTGAACAAATCACACGGAACTCAAATAGCATCCTCAGGCTGATCCTTCGCTCAGGCTTGCGCCAGTTTCGGTATTGAGTAGGACTTCAACTCTTCGACGAAATCATTGAGAACACCGAGGCCGGTCGCTTCGGCGTCCAGGCACCATTGTTTCAAGGCATTCAACAGCTCATCCGCACTGCCGCCCCGTTTACTCCACACAGCCTGCAGACCGAGGCGCAACTCGTAGATCACCTTGATGTCGGGATGCGCGTCGACGAGTTCTAAGATGCGATTCTTGCCAGCGTCGTCCACGAGAGAATCTTCTTTGCACAGCACGACCTTGGCCCTGCGGACCAGCCGGTTCGCAGCATTTCCGGCTTTGCGAAACTCCTGCTCAACGAGAGGGCCGACAACATTCTCCGCATATTTAGCCATCACCCGAAAGCGGTCGTTTAGCACGGCCCAAGCCGTATCGATGTCGATGGTGGTCTTGCCGGGAATCCGCTTCACAATAGGCCCGGTGCTCAGCGGCTTGGCAAGCCCCAACATCTGGAATAAACGAATCCAAAACCAGCCGATGTCGAACTCCCAGGGTTTCTGTGAAAACTTGGCCGAATTGGGATAGGTGTGGTGATTGTTGTGCATCTCTTCACCACCGATAAGGATGCCCCAGGGAACAATGTTGGTGGCAGCGTCGGGGCATTCGAAGTTCCGGTAGCCCCAGTAGTGGCCAACTCCGTTGATAACCCCCGCCGCAAAAAAAGGTATCCAGATCATCTGGACGGCCCACACCGTCAGTCCGATGACGCCAAAAAGTGCGATATTGATGAACGCGAGGATCGTGACGCCGAGTACCGTATGCGGCGAATAGAATTTGCGCTCCATCCAGTCGTCCGGGCAGCCTGCGCCGTATTTTTCCAAAATTTCGGGTTGCGCGGCAGCGTCGCGATAACACTCCGCACCCTGCAAAAGAATCTTTCTCAGACCTTGCACCACGGGACTGTGAGGGTCGTCGGCAGTTTCACAAACCGCATGATGTTTACGGTGTATCGAAGTCCACGCCTTGGTCCCCATGCCAGTGGTCAACCACAACCAGAAACGGAAAAAGTGCTGCAAAGCAGGGTGCAGGTCGACCGAACGATGGGCGGAATGTCGGTGCAGGTAAATGGTTACC
>SMWK01000084.1 GCA_004356895.1 Gammaproteobacteria bacterium | reverse complement strand
GTTTCCGATCAACGTATCAGCAGTTGCGACCTGTGGCAGTAGACTCGCCAACAATGCAGACGCGGCGCAGATTAAGGGAAGGCGAACAGTAGGCATGGCAAGGATTATCCCAGGGTGGGAAATGTCCGTAGCGTAGATGGGATTATGTTAACGAATACTGAACGATTGTTTTCGGATCAAGCTGCTTCTCGGCTTTTCATGCGCGAAGCCGCACGCGCATGGTCTCCGGTCGCGGGAATCGACCCATATGCCTGGGCGAGTCCGAATCCTGGCATGTTGTTGTAGACGCATTCGAAATCTCCGGCGTGAACGCGAAAAGTCTCGTGCCAGATGCCGACCTCGCCGTTTGATCCAACAGCCTTGTTGAATGCACCCCAAGCCGGAAGACGTTCGCGGGTTTTGGCCGTGGCGTATTGTTCGAGCGCTTCGAAGGATTCCCAATATTGCACCATGATGGTTGTTCGCCCGAACCAACTTTCCACGTGGCGCAAGCCCAGATTCTTGTGGTCTTCGAGCTCCTGGAGCATTCGCCCCATGGCACGGGCAACGGGCCACCACTGATGAACTTTCCAGAGTTTGTTGATTCGCATACCGATCAGGAAGATGACGAATTCGTCTTCCGTGACGTTGGCGGTGACGCGCTCGGTAACGATGGCGTTGGGTTTATTGCTCATCAGCGTCTTTGTGCCCTGGTGGTAGAGCGGTAACTTAGAGCGTTATCTTTACTCTGTTAAAATGCACGGGGTTATGGTTTGCTGCCGCGCTTCGGGAGACCGGCGGCTTCGTAAACGGCATCGATCACCCGCATCTGCTTGACTGCGTCTTCAGCATCTGTCAGCAGAGGTTGATTCTGTAATACCGCATCGATGAATGCATCCAGTTGGTAGTCGTAGGTTGGCCGCCGATCCAGCGTTTCGTGAGTTGTTCCCGTCGCGGTTTCTACCTGGATATCGTGACCCATCTGTGGAATCAGCGGGTTGTCGACGGTTAACGTGCCGGTACTGCCGCGGGCGATCAGTTGGGCGCGAAATTTTGCGTCCGCTGCCATGTCACCGGAACTCGTGCCGGTGATACCGCTTGGAAACTCGTAAGATGCAACCAGCGTAATGTCGACATTGGGTGGTCCAACCACTGCTTCTGCCTGTGTCACTCGTGGCTCTTCACCGGTCAGGTGGCGCAACCAGGAAATGGGATAGCACCCGATGTCCATCGTGACGCCACCGCCGAGTGCGTAGTCCATGCGGATATTGCCAGGATCATTCACCGGGACATGAAAATACCCTTCCACATGTTCGAGTTTGCCGATGGCACCGGAGCGTACGATCTCCACCGCACGCTCGAAAACGGGATGATATCGATAGTGGAAGGCATCCATCAGCACCAGATTATTGGCTTTTGCGACCGTAGCCATCTCCTGGGCTTCTTCAGCGTTCAAAGCAAAAGACTTCTCACACAGCACATGTTTGCCCGCTTCCAGCGCCTTGATCGTCCACACCTTGTGCAGCGATATCACCAACGGGTTATAGATTACGTTTACCTCCGGGTGATCGATGACTCCCTGGTAGTCATCCACTACAACGCGGATTCCTTCGTGCGCAGCAAAAGATTCGGCTCGTGCTCGGTCCCTCGCGGCGATCGCATAGATGGCGACCTGGGGAGCGCTGTCGGCCGGATGAACCAAGGCACGTTTGGTGATGCGGGCGACGCCTAAGGTACCGAAGCGAATGGGTGGGGCCATTACGTTGAGTGGTCGAATTGTGGTGGGCGTTTTTCCATGAAGGCGTGAACCGCCTCCTTGTGGTCAGTCGTCCGTGTGGACCGCACCATGCGATCAGCCTCCATGGCGAGGCAGGTTTTCAGATCCCCATTGATCGCCCGATTGAGGTTCTCCTTCATGTACCGAATTGCAGTGGCCGGACCATTGGCGATTTGCTGCGCGAAGGCCTGAGTTTGTGTCTGCAGTTCTGTGAAACCTACAACCTTGTTGGCGATGCCAAGCGTTTTGCATTCCTCAGCGCTGACTCGGCGGCTCGAGAAGAAAAGTTCCTTGGCAACAGCAGGCCCAACAAGCCGGGTGAGAAACCAGCTGCTGCCGTAGTCGCCTGACAAACCGATGTTGGCAAATGCTGTTGTGATGAACGCGGTGTCGGCCATGATGCGCATGTCACATGCCAATGCGATCGAGAGGCCCGCTCCCGCGGCGGGACCTGGAAGTGCTGCGATGGTAGGTTTGACGAGTTCGTACAGGCGCAACGTGAGGCTTTCCTGTTTGTGTTGTAACGTACGAATGCCTTCTTCGAGGCTGGGTCGCGGCGTGTCCGATGCAGAGCGATTGTCTCCCATGCCGGAGATGTCGCCGCCCGCGCAGAACGCTTTGCCTGCCCCGGTTATGACAATACAACCCACGCGAGGGTCGGATTCTAGTACCAGCAGTATCTCGCGGAGTGCAGGCGTCAAGTTGTCGCTGAGCGCGTTGCGTTTCTCTGGACGGTTCAGTGTAATCGTTGCCACACGCTCATCGAGCGCGCAGAGAAGTTCCTCAGTGCCCGTATCAAAAGTGTCCATTACCACGTCTCCTTGTTAGGCCGGATGTCGAGCTCGAAAGTCCACGCATCCTTTGGCTGACTATAGAGCTGCCAATAGGTTTCTCCCACCGATGCCGGGTCCAATAGGCGGCCTTCCGGGATTTCGGTATTTCCACCTGCCTGTTTTATGCGTTCGCGCACCCAGGCCGTATCGACGCCAGCGTCGATGATCAGGTGGGCAACGTGGATGTTAGCTGGTCCGAGTTCGCGGGCCATGGACTGGGCGAGCGCACGCAATCCAAATTTGGCGCTTGCGAATGCCGCATAACCTATTCCGCCTCGCAAGCTGGCGGTTGCGCCGGTGAAGAAAATTGCACCCCGCTGCCGTGGCACCATGTAGTTTGCGGCTTCGCGACCTGTAAGGAATCCGGCGAGACAGGCCATCTGCCAGACTTTGGTGAATACTCGTGTGGTCGTGTCGCGGATCGGGAAGTTAACGTTGCCACCGACGTTGAACACGCAGACTTCGATCGGTCCGATATCCTTTTCAACTTTCGCGAAGAAGTCCGTTATCTGCTCTTCTTCGCGCGCATCGAGTGAGAACCCGTGACATGTTCCCCCCTCGTCAGCGATCGCTTCCACCAACGGCGACAACTCATCACCGTTGCGACGACCTGCGGCAATCGTAAAACCTTCCCGAGCAAAACGTTTGGCGATGGCGCTCCCTATTATAGTCACCGGCGCCAACCACCACGGCGATCCGTGCATCTGCCATATTTCCCACCTCCTGCGCAATCAAGGCCGTGTAGACTGATGATGCACGTGATGATGGGTGTTACCGAAAACGTGCACAAGGAGTTTGCAGAATGTTGATCTGGTTGGTTGCAGGGGTAGTGACGTTCGCGGATTTCGGATTTCTTCAGGGGGACTGGTGTGGTAGTGCGTTGGGTGGAGAAGTCATCGAACGGTGGGATGCGCCTTTCGGCAATGCCATGACCGGCAGCATGACGGTTGTGAAGGATGAAGCGGTGACTTTTCACGAGTTTTTCGTGATCGTACAAGAGGAAGGCCACTGGCTGCTTCGATTGAAACACTTTCACCCGGACATGGTTTCATGGGAAGCTCAGGAGGAAGTGGTAGAGTTCCCGTTACGTGAAGTCGCGCCTTTGCGCGTGTTATTTGAAGGCTTGAGCTTTGAACTCCGCAAAAAAGGAGGGGCGCCTGATAATCTCAAGGTCGAGGTGGACGGGGGGAATTTAGTTTTTGACTATCGGCGTTGTTAGCCTGAATTGCCGAGTCAAAAGACTGTCAGCCATGCCAGATCATTCGACAATCGCCCCGTTTCCGGGGAGCGCCATCCCCCATGTTGGCACCTATCGACGGGTACTCCCGGTAAGTCTCGAGCGCATGTACGAAAATACGCTGGACTGGGAACATCTACCCTATGTGCATGCCTCGAACTTCGCCGACATTCGGTGTGAAGAAGCAGGTGCCTGGGGGTGGCGCGCCTGGACGACCGATCATCGAGGTCATGAAACGCTGATTGAGCTGCGGTTGGACAAAACATGTCGCCGCTGGATCACGCGAAACCTCGAAGGGCGCAGCAAGGGTGCAGAGATCTGGACTCACGCGTTTCCAATTGCCGAACAGCGAGTGGATATCGTCGTGGACTTTTTTGTGCCGGACGTAGCCCATGAGGCACGCGAGAAGGTTGGTCTCGTGTATGCGGGGTTGTACGAGACACTGTACGACCAGGACGTCGCGATGATGGTCGAACGACAACGCCAACTGGACAGGCGTGTTGGAGGAGCAATAGGCACTACCCCTGCGGAGAGCCGTGTGTCCCTCGGTCCACGAGCGGGTTTGCAGTTTCCCTGTGCCACGCAGATTGGGGGACGTGAATACATCGTAGCGGAGGTGGGGGGAGAACTCGTTGTTTATCCGGCAGTGTGTCCCCACCAGTCTGGTCCGCTAGCGACGTCTGAGCTTAAGAATGGAATCGTAGTTTGCCCCTGGCACGGATATGGATTTGATGTACGAACCGGTGACTGTACTACCGGGCAGAGTTGTCGACTCAGCAACCTGCCTGAGCTGGTTGAAACGGATGGAGAGTTGACCCTGGTTCGACCGTAAATTCTCATTAGTTCCCCGTGAACGAGGGTGTTTTCTTATTGAGATAAGCGTCGATGGCGATCTTGCGATCTTCACTCCCCTGGCTGAACAGATTCTGATCAGAGTCCATATGCATGATTGCGTGATCGAGCGCTGAGACGATCTGATTGACGCTGTGTTTGATCATCTGAGCCGCGACCGGCGGCTTACCCGCATAAAATTCTGCCAGCGATTGTGCTCGCTCGAGTAACGCTGAGCGTGGTACCAGCTCATCGAGGATTCCCCACTGCAGCAGCGTTTCTGCAAGAATGCGTTCGCCCCCCGCTACCAGACGTTTTGCACGCGCGGGCCCCGCGAGGTGAACGCACAGAGGCAGGCTTTTCCACATCAGGTTTACCCCGATATCAACTTCGGGGTACTGCATGAAACAGTCGTCGGAACCGATCCGGAAATCCAAGGCTGTCGTGATGCAGGCACCGCCTCCCATAGCCGCGCCGTTCCAGGCCGCGATCGTGATCTGGTCCATGTTGTAGAGCGCTTCGATCATGCGCTCGCCGATTCGCGCACGGCGCCGTCGTAACGTGAGAGGTCCTCGATAAGCCTCACCTGGATCGGTCAGGTCCGCACCCGAAGAGAAGTGTTTGCCGGTTCCGGTGAAAATGACGACACGAGTATCTGGGTCTTCTCGAAAGGACAATGCGACGTCTTCGATCTCTACGAGGTGCTCAAAATTCAACGCATTAGCTTTCTCCGGGCGGTTGAATGTCACCGTAGCAATGTGACCCTCGCGAGTGAGGCGAATGTGTTCATAGCTCATCGTAATTATCCTGTAGGGTTGAGCGCTGATGAAAACGGCTAATTGGATTCAACGCAATCGTTCCGTTGCCTTTATAGGCACCGCGACGGCGTTTTCCCTGCTGGGCGATCAGGTGCTTTATGCCGTCTTACCGGTTTATTACGACTCTTTGCACCTCACACCAATACAGGTCGGCATTCTGCTCTCGGCAAATCGTTGGATTCGGTTGCTGACTAACGAGTTGGCACATCGAGCTTCGACACCCGGTCGTGAACGGCCACTGTTCCTGGGAGCGTTTGTGCTTGGTGTGATGACCACGCTCGCCTACGCGCTTACCACCCACTTCTGGCTGTTGCTCGCCGCACGTCTGGCGTGGGGGCTTGCCTGGTCGTTCATCCGCCATATCGGCGTTCAGAACATCATGTCCGGTGTCGCCGGGGAACGGGTGGGACGCACGATGGGGATGTACAACGGCTTTTCGCGGGCGGGTTCAGTGGCGGGTTTGTTGGGGGGTGCGGTGCTGGTTGACCTGTTTGG
>SMWK01000083.1 GCA_004356895.1 Gammaproteobacteria bacterium | reverse complement strand
GATAACGCCTCGTTCCTCTATGAGGAAGCTTTGCAACGCCAATGGAGTTCCGCCACCGATGTGCCCTGGCACACCATTAAGCCACTGCCGGACGACATTGAAGAAGCGCAGTGTCAGTTAGCGACCTTTCTGACCGAGGTGGAATTTGTCGCCGGCGATGTTCCCGCCCGGTGGATTTCCGAAACGACTCCCGACTATTTCGAACCACGCAACGTGTTGTTGGCTCAGGTGATGGACGAATCCCGGCATATGGACGTGTTTCGTAAGCGCGCACTCGCCAATGGGGGTGGACTGATGCAGGCCACTGGTGGTACGGCCGGTGTTGTGGGCAGCATCGATCTCGCTCGGGATTTCACAGAAATGTCCACGCGACTCCACATATCCGGCGAGGGTGCGGTGCTCACCATTTTCCGCATGGGGGAACTCATGGCGTACAACGACGCCGAAAAAACCATCTATCGTCTTTGCGCGCAGGACGAGGCCCGCCATGTTGCCTTCGGGGTAATGCATATGCGGTATATGTCCGAGGAAGCGCCCGAGCGCCGCGAAGAGATCGAAAGTTATCTGGACGAAGCGGAAAGGCAGATCCTCGCAGGTTCGCAGAATCCAGCCGGTAACCAGACTGCGAGCTCCGAAGCGCTTGCTGTCCTGCTGGGTGGCGGGAAGGACAAATATGACGAAGGCTTCAACAAGCTCATGGCCATTCGTAAACGGCAGCTTCAGGAGTACATGAAGCGGGTGCGTTCCGCTGGCTTCGGCGAGCGATTCGAAAATGGTCGGTCCCGTGTCCAGGGGATGATCGAAGCGAGCGCTGCGTAGCAGAAAAAGGGAGGCGAGACGTGGCGAAGGCAAAAGCGAGCCAGGCCGCGGCTGACAGTAAACAAGGGCAGCCGGGCGCCATCGAAGGCATTCCGCAGCCTAAATTTGATTGGGCTGGGAGAAGCAATCAATGGGGCACTCGAGTCAAACCCGGGAAACACGGGTTACGGCTCGGTGACCTCAACGTCGGCATCTACGGCGAGATACCCGAGCACTGGCCGGATCAGACCCGCAATCCCAGAGGCGCGATTGCGCGCAAAGGGGTACCACCGGTTGGATATTCGATTCGCGACAAAGCGGGTCTCTGGGCGGACTCCGCCGCCGACCTCTATGAGGAAGCAATTCAGCGGCGCTGGGCTCCGGCCACCGACGTACCCTGGGAGACGATAAAGCCGCTCAACGAGGGACTCGAGCGGGCTATTTGTCAGGTCTGTACCGAGCTTTGTCAGTATGCAAATGGCGATATCGAAGCCATCAGTAGCTGGCAACATCAGATGTCGTATGGTTATCACGAAGTGAAACAGTTTCTAGCCACCGCTTCCTTCGATGGGGCCCGACAGTACGAAGCCTTTCGCAAACGAGCCCTGTGTAACGGTGGCGGCCTCGGTTTGGAAGGGCCAGGCAAGGTCAATCGCATGATTCTCGAAAGCCGAGGTGGCTGGAGTGAAGCGGTGACCTACCTGTTCCTCCTGCGCGGCACCTTCACCATGACGATGTTGCGTTACCTCGAGCGTGCGGCCTACAACGATGCGGAACGTTTCCTTTATCGGCACACCCTCCAGGACAAAGCACGGCATCTCACCTACGGTCTGGAGCATTTGCAGTATGCCATCGCCCATCAGGAGGATATGGCGCTCATCATGCAACAGCTCATGTTCATCGGGGATCGCGTATTTGCCCGGGAGATGCGCGACAACGTGTTGCGTGAGGCGCTCGCGGTGATATTTGCAGGCGGTATCGAGAAGGCAGGCAGCGAAGGCATGGCCGTTTATCGCGAGATGATGACCGACTTTATGGAAACCTACCTCGGTCACTGTAGCTGGCTTGGGGTGAAGCGAAACCTGGAGATGATGCCTCAGCTTTTGACTCAATACGTGACCAGAGCATAGGCGATGGCGGAGTTTCCTTCGGTTGCTTGGTTCGAGGCTGTAGCGGGTGTGTTCAATTCTGATGAGTCATACCGTGGCGCCGGTGGTGGACAGTGTCATTGCCAAGCGGGGATCAAGGTTGGCAAACGGGTGTTCCTTCTGGTATTCGAGGGATTTGAATGCGCCGAGGTCCGCGAAGTGGATGTGTCTGAACTCGAGCCCGTGGATTTTTACCTGGAAATGCCGCTCAAAGACTGGAAAGCCATGGTTCAGGACATCGCCGCAAACGGGGCGGCAAGTCTGCACTACACACTCAATACGTTGGATCTGAACAGGGAAGCCGGACTCTCCCACTCGGTACATGGCGATCAGTATCGTGAAGATCTGTTTTTCCGTTACAACCAGACTTTTCAGTTTTTCTTCGATGCCTCGGCGCGCATCAAAACCACGTTTGCACGATAGGGGCTCAACAAATGGCCAAAGCAAAAGCAAATCTCGACTGGCTGAGTGCGGCTCAGGAAGCCTTAAATGGAGATTTTGCCTACCGCAAGCTCGGCAGCACGGACGTTACGTTGGGGTTGTCTATCGGTGACCAGGCGAGGCTGGTGACTTTTGAAGCATTCGAGATTGCCAGCATCATTGAGGTTTCCGCGATGGACCTGCGTGATGCGGATATCGTTCTCGAAATGAGTGCCAAAGATTGGAACGCGTACTTGCGGCAACGTGCAAAAGGGAAAGGCCCGTCGTTACTGACCTTGGATCTTGATGCGCGGGTGATTAAGGGTCGCAGCCCACTCGACCGGTTGAAACTGGAACGTTACAACCTCTCGCTCCAGGCGTTCATCGATAAGGGTGCCGAACTGGCCGCCTGAAATTTCCCGAGATGCCTATCTACGAATATCGGTGCGAGGCTTGCGGGGTGATTTCTTCGGTTTTCTCGCCACTTTCTGAACTTGAAAAAACCATAAAATGCGATTCGTGTGGCGCAGTTGCTCATCGGATCGTTTCTCGCCCGTCGGTACACTTGTCAAAGGCGAGCAAGCTCGAAAGACTCGATCCGAAGTACGACAAGATGGTTGATCATGAGATGAAGTCGACACAACAAGCGGATCCAGATTGGTATCTCAAACGGATGAGAATTCCCAAAGATTCCAAATAACCCTAAATTACTCCAGGTAGTTGCCTACAGCGAACGTCACACCCACCGCGACGAGCGAGCCGACGACGATAATGAGCATGAATATTCCGGTTTCATTACTGTTGCCTTTGACAACGGCCCGTCGTCGTCTTCGAGTTGCCATGTACACTGCGGCGAAAACGATGAGTGCTGGAACGAGGAATTGAATGAAGTACCGCATTCGTAGGCTCCTGCTTGCAAACTCAGCATACCTGTACCACGCGCCGCCAGGCAAATCACCCCGAACTCATGAACAACAAGGGTTGTTGGAATACTGAATGGACTGGATCAGCGACCACTGGTTGGCGGGGGTTCTGCTCGCCGGTTACACCGCCGTGTTGTTTTATCATGCGCACGTTGGCAGGAAACACAGCCAATCGCTGGATGACTACTACGTGGGCGGGCGGAAAATGGGCGGGTTCGTGGTGGGCGTGTCGTTTTTTGCAACTTTTGCCAGCACGAATACATACATAGGCAACGCAGGGAAGGGATACGAATACGGAATTCCGTGGCTGTTGACGGCACTGGTGATGGTGGTGTTCACGTATTTGTCTTGGACTTTTGTTGCTCCGAGGCTGAGACGTTTCGCCAGTCACTTTGACGCTTTGACGCTACCGGACTATCTTGCCAACCGCTTTGTCTCTGAGCGCCAAGTGCTGCGAGTTGCGGCGGCGATGGTGATTATCTTTTCGAGCATTCTCTACCTCGTCGCTATCTTCAAAGGGGCGGGTAATCTATTTCAGCAATTCCTGGAAGTTCGCTACGAAGTCGCCGTAGGTCTCGTTCTCGTAGTTGTCATGCTGTACACGTCCATCGGCGGCTTTATATCGGTGGTGAGAACCGATGTGCTGCAAGGCTTTCTGATGGTCATTGGATCTGTAACCATTTTCTATTTTGTCACTGATGCAGCGGGTGGAGTGTTCGTGCTTCCCGAGCTTAAAAATTTGCCAGGCGGTGCGCATTTGTTTGACTGGAACGCCGCAATCCCCCTGTTTGTTTTGTTGGGAATTGCGCTCAGCGGTTCGCTGAAGCTTCTCGTCGATCCGCGTCAGGTTTCCCGGTTTTATGCACTGAAAGACGAACGCAGTGTGAACGTAGGTCTGTGGGTTGCCCTCACCGGCATCGTACTGATCATGTTCTGCCTTTTTCCGATTGGCTTATACGCGCATTTCCTCCTCGACGGAGTGACCGATACGGATATGATCGTTCCGTTGCTGGTGAATGATCGTAGTGTGTTCCCCTTGTGGGTGGGCGACTTTCTCATCATCGCGATGCTCGCCGCTGCGATGTCGTCGATGGACAGTGTGCTGCTGGTTGCGGCTTCAGTTTTGTACAAGGACCTCGTTGAGGTAGCAAGCCCAGTGGCACATCCATTAACTTGGACCCGGGGGGGTGTTGTCGGATTGGCAGCGGTGTCAGCCTTGGTCGCCCTACGTCCGCCTGGAGACATCATTGAGATTACGATTTTCTCCGGAAGCTTATATGCGGTTTGTTTCTTTCCAGCATTGGTATTCGGTTTGCACTGGCGTCGTGGATCGGCATGGGCCGTGCTTGCGTCGATGGCACTGGGTGTTAGCGTGCTGATTGGCTGGCTGTTGCTCGGTCTGGGTGCATACGTGCACGAGGTATTTCCCGCGCTGCTCGTTTCCTGCGTGGCATATCTGTGCGTCTCCCGGATGACGACGGATGCCATCCAACAATGGCCTGATGCTGCACCGGCACCTGATTAAACACACCAAAACACAAGGACTGCGTCAGATAGAGCTTATGGGCCTATTCAACGATAGCCTGATGCACCAGCACCTGAAAATCATGGCGGATATTGATGTGCCGATAGGGGCGCACCTGGGTCATGAGTACGGCAACGATTTCCTCCTCGCGATCGATCCATGAAAGCGTGCAGTAGGCACCACCCCAGTAAGCCGAACCCAATGACAGCGGGGTAGCTGCAGCGCCGCGGTCGATGACAATTCCGTAGCCGAGGCCAAAACCCATACCGGGTCCTGGCAACCATAACGGTAAATCGCCGGTATGGTTTTCCATCATGAGGCTCACTGTCGTAGGCGACAGGATTCGCGCGCCTTCGAGTTCACCTCCATTCAACATTGTCTGTTGAAAACGCAGATAGTCATCGACGGTCGAAACCAGGCCGCCAGACCCGCGAAAAAGTTTTTTTGGCCCGGTCACCCAGCGGCTTTTCACCGAACCCGGATCCTGCAGCTCGATGCGGTCATCTTCGCCGGGCTGGTACTGTGCGGTCAGGCGGGCGGCTTTCTCCTCATCGAGAAAGAAATGGGTATCTGTCATGCCTAAGGGTTGGAAGAGTCGCACATCGAGGAACTCGTCTAACGGTTGCCCCGCCATTACCTCTACCAACCGGCCGACTACACTGGTTGCTGCCGAGTACTGCCAGGCGGTTCCGGGTTGGTAGTTGAGTGGTA
This sequence comes from Gammaproteobacteria bacterium, assembly GCA_004356895.1. Lineage (GTDB taxonomy): Bacteria > Pseudomonadota > Gammaproteobacteria > Pseudomonadales > Azotimanducaceae > SMWK01. The sequence goes on along the minus strand of SMWK01000083.1, from coordinate 7,293 downwards.
ACGTCGCCAGGCGTTTGATGTAGGACGCCAGATCGTCCTCTGCTAGCGCGCGCGATGCTTTGCGATAATAGTCGCCGTTGCCGATGTAGCTGTTGGCTAACCCGGCTGTATGCGTGAGCATGTCACGGATCTGGATCGGGCGATCCACCGCCACCAGCTCGCCTGTCTCTCCACTGGCGTCACTTGTGGTCGATACCAATGGATTAGCAAACTCGGGTAGATATTTGGCAACCGGATCCCGTAACTGAAAATGGCCTTCCTCCCACAACATCATGAGTGCGACCGAGGTGATAGGTTTGGTCATTGATGCGATGCGAAAAATTGCGTCGCGCTCCATGGAGCGCCCATTCTCAACATCCATGTCTCCCTGCATCTGCAGATGGACCAGTTTACCGCGCCGCATCACCGCGGTGATTGTTCCGGGTACTAACCGAGCGTCGATGTAACGCTGCATTACCGGTCCGATTCTCGCAAGGCGTTCACTCGACATCCCCACAGACTCAGGGGTCGCGGTAGCCAGAGCCGACGTCTCCCCTGCGGCAGATTGTCCGCCGCTTGCCAACATCACACCGAAAATTACGAGTAACAACGTATGTTTCATGGTTTCCCTCATCGGGCTTTTGCCGCTTCCACCTCTCGAATCGAGTCCCGGTTGGCCAATGTTTCGACTAATCCCTTGAGTTCGGAAACTTCGGCCATCAGATCCTCGTCAAAAATTTTCTTGACGATCCCCGAAGCCAGTCCAAATGTATAGAACACGTATAGATCGGCGAGGGTGAACGTCTCACCTGCCGCATACGGATTACATTCCAGCAGATTCCCCACGGCTCGCATGCCTTTTGCCAGATCTTTTTTAGTACTCTCTTTGATTTCGTCACTCACCGTCTGGCCGAAGAAAGCCTCGGGAAGGCAGCGCCGAGCCACCAGTTCCACGTCAAGCTCGAGATGACGGATGAGCTCGATATTCTTGGCTCTTGCGAGTGGATCGCGTGGCAACAGAGGTGGCTCTGGCTGGATGTGATCGAGGTAGTCGGCTATGGCGAATGCCTCTGAGAGAAACGTGCCATCAACCTCGATACAGGGCACCTTACCCATCGGACTCTTGGCCAGGTAATCGTCTTGCTGAGACGGTGGGTCCTTCACCTCTTCGAATTCCACGCCTTTCTCAAAGAAACAGGCCTTGCTCAGACTGTAGTAGTTGCTCATACGGATGCCGTGTAACTTGATCATCATCATCTCTCCTTTGCATTTAATCTTTCGCTACGGTTCTTGATTCCGCCGCGGGCGCTTTTCCGTTGCGGCCGGCGTCGTGGTGTAAATTCGAAGTAGGATCTATTTATAACATCGTGTACTTCCGCCAGTTCTTTCTGGCAAGTGTCGGTGAAAGTGTGAAGCGTCTCCCCGCCGAGTAAATGTAACTCGGCGTGCTGTAGGTGGCGGCGCATTCTGTTGACGGAGCGCAATGCCTTCTCGTGGCGCGGTAACGCACGCAGGCTGTTGCGCAGGCTGTTCAATGAGTAGAGAAGCGAGCGTGGTAGCCTGGGATCACGGAACAGAAATTCCAGCACGGCACCCTGCTGTATCGGTTCCTGTACGCTGATGTTGTAGCTTTGCACCGCATTCAGAGACAGCAGCACGCTGCGCCACTGAATATCGGCGAAGGGAGCGAGTTCTACCGCGGATTCCAGAAGGTTGTCGGTTCCTACGTCGATGATGCGGCTGGTCATGTCTGCGCGTTCGATGAAATTACCCATCCGCAGAAAGTTCCAGTGAGCATCGTGGAGCAGGTTCGCCGACATGAAACCTTCTATTCGTTGCACGAACTCCGTAACGTCCGAAAGCCCCGCAACCCGCCTTGTTCGGCTCAACGGTTCACCGAGGTGTTCGCGGCCAAAAAGATGGAGCTCGTTGATGTATTCGAACGCCTGGTTGGGAATGATACCGCGCAGGGTTCGGGCGTTTTCCCTGGCCCATTTCAACGAGTTGAGTAGCGAGCCAGGATGACGAATATCGTTTATGAGAAAGCGCGCCACGTTGTTCTCGTTGGTATCGTCGTACAACGAGTCGAACAGCGTTCTACTCCCTGTTATGTCCACCATGGGTCGCCAGCCGAGCGGCATCCTTTTCGGCAGATCCATCAAAAGGTTGGCGTGTACGCTGACCAATCTTGCCGTGTTCTCTGTGCGCTCGAGATAGCGGCCGAGCCAATAGATACGTTTGGCTGTGCTTGACAAGGTGTGGTGGCTCATGCGAAACCCACCACCCAGGTATCTTTACTTCCGCCGCCTTGTGATGAGTTCACCACGATGGAGCCTTTGCGCATGGCGACGCGGGTGAGTCCGCCGGTGGTGACGAAGATCTGTTTTCCGGACAGGATGAACGGTCGCAGATCCAGATGTCGGGGTTCGGCATGATGATCGATGAGTGTCGGCGCGGTAGATAAAGTCAGCATGGGTTGCGCCATATAGTTGCGTGGGTTGGCGAGTATCCGGCGGGAGAATTCTTTGCGTTCGTTTTTGCTCGCTTGCGGCCCTATCAACATGCCGTACCCACCGGATTCGTTGGCAGGCTTCACGACAAGCTTGTCGAGGTTGTCCAGCACATAGTCGCGCTGATCTTTCTCCACGCATCTGTAGGAAGGCACATTGGGGAGAATGGGTTCTTCGTTCAGGTAGAAACGGATCATATCCGGCACATAGGTGTAGATGACCTTGTCGTCCGCGACTCCGCACCCTGGCGCGTTTGCCAACGCGACTTTCCCGGCGCGCCAGGCACGCATCAGGCCAGGCACGCCCAGCGTGGATTCTGGTTTGAACACCTCAGGGTCGAGAAAGAGATCATCTATGCGGCGGTAAATAACGTCCACTCGGATAAGTCCCTCGATAGTCCGCGTGTAGACATAATCGTCCGCACCGACCACCAGATCGGAACCTTCCACGAGTTGGGCTGCCATCGCGTTTGCGAGGTAGGCGTGCTCAAAATAAGCTGAGTTGTAGATGCCGGGTGTGAGTACGGCAATCTGTGGGGATCTGACATCGGTGAGTGAACGGAGGCAGCGCGCGAGCTGGTCTGGATAGTCGTCCACAGGATGGATGACGTAGTCTTCGAACAGCTCCGGAAAGACACGTTTCATTACTTCCCGATTTTCCAGCATGTACGAGACGCCGGAAGGGACGCGAAGGTTGTCTTCGAGCACGTACATTTTGCCATCGATGTCGCGAACCAGATCGCTGCCGCACACGTGGGACCAAACGCCGTAGCGTGGATGGATGCCAACACACTCTGGGCGAAACTCCCTGGATTTCTCGATGTATTCCCGAGGCAGAACTCGCGCATCGAGAATTTCCTGATCGTGGTAGATATCGTCGATGAAACGGTTCAGCGCTTTGACTCGTTGTTTCAAGCCAGTGCCGATCTCGTCCCATTCTTCCTTGAGAATCAGCCGCGGAATAATGTCGAACGGCCATTCTCGGTCGATGGAGCTACTACCTTCGCCGGTGTAGACCGTGAAGGTGATACCCATCGAACGGATTGCCAGGGCCGCGGCAGATTTACGCGCGCTAATTTCATCGTCGGTTAGCTTAGCCAGCATTCGGCACAGGTTCCTGGCGCCCTTGCGTGCGCGTCCCTTGGGCGTAATGAGTTCATCCCAGACCGAATCGGCCTGGTAGGTGTTCCAGCGAATGGTCATGTTGTTGGGTAACTTATGCTTCCCGTTAGTCCATATTAGAACAAGAACTAGTTAGAATGTCGGTTCCGGATCGAACCGAGAACTCATGCTCCACGGCAACGTTCAACCAGATTACGCAGACGTCGCGTCAGCGCTCATTCGTCAGCTCCCGAAGCAGCAACATGCCGGTACGGCAGTCTGCGTATATCACAAAGGCATCTCGGTTGTGGACGTATGGGGTGGTAGCAAAGATTCGCAAGGCAACGCGTGGGAAGAAGATACGACCGCCCCATCCTTTTCCACGACAAAAGGTGTGATGTCCACACTGGTGCACATACTTGTGGATCAGGGCAAAGCTGCCTATGACGATCCCATCGCCAAACACTGGCCGGAATTTGCCGCCCGTGGCAAAGAGCAGATAACCATCCGGCACGCGCTTTGCCACGAAGCAGGGTTATACCGGATTGCCGACATGATCAATCGACCAGCAGAGATGCTCGATTGGGAACACATGAAGCGACTCATTGCTGATGCACAACCGGCGCATTCTCCGGGTGAGACGCACGGCTACCATGCGCTCACCTATGGATGGCTGATCGGCGGGTTGATCGAAGCTATCACTGGCAAATCCCTGCAGGCGGTGCTTCAGGAAGAACTGGTGGATCCTTTGCAGCTCGATGGCATGTTCATCGGCATGCCCCATAATGAACTGTACCGCCGCGCCGAGTTGACCAATGGTGTCTCCCGCCCACCAAAAATTCGAGAACAGTGGCAGGAAAAGCTGCACGACTGGGTGGAGATGGGCCTCGAGAAGGTAGGTGTCGAACTCGCGGAATTTCGTTCGGCGCTTACCCCCTTCAGTGAGGAGTTCGATTGGAACTCGGAAGATACTGTCCAGGCCGTGATCCCAGCGGCCAATGGTCAGTTCACGGCTCGTTCGTTGGCACGCATGTACGCGATGCTGGCCGGTGGTGGACAGGTTGATGGCGTGCGTGTGTTATCCGAGGAACGGGTTCGGGAAATCTCAGAGGTGCAAAGTCGGACGCGAGACAAGGTGTTGTTTATTCCGATGCACTGGCGAATGGGTTACCACCGTGCGTTCACCTTGGGCGTCAGAGCACCCGAAGCGTTCGGTCACTACGGGTACGGGGGTAGCGGCGGCTTCTGCGATCCCAGCCGAGAGTTGGCTGTGGCGTTGACATTGAATAGTGGGGCAGGGACCCCGACTGGGGACAGCCGCATGCCCCGAATTGCCCGTGCTGCAATCAAAGCCGTAGATCGGCTGCGCTGACTGGAAATATATGCTGAACCTCCGTACGCTTTCTGGGTCAAAAAAATCAATGTGGGGGGCGAACTGGAAAGCACCTGCGGATAAGAGCAACATACCCGAAGGGGTACCAATCGATGAAGATTTACCGTTGCTGGGGAATGGCGTCGCTTACCTGGTTTGTACTTGCAACAGCGGTTGCGGCCACCGGTGAGTCGTCCGCAACGGACAAGCAGACCAAGGCAGAACGGCTCGAAACCATTCTCACGGAAACGCTGCCTGAGTCCGAGTATCGCGACACGACGCGATGTCTGTGGGCCAACGCTTACCGCAGCGTCGAAGTTCTGAGCGATCGCTATCTCATCTTCCAGGGCAAACATGATCGTGTCTGGATCAACCGCTTGCGTAATCGTTGTCGCGGATTGCGTAACGATCAGATCCTGGTTTTCAAACGCTACGGGTCGAGACTTTGCGACACCGACCAGGTTTCGGGTAGCAGCCGTGGGTTCGGGATATCCGCGAGTTGTATGCTGGGGGAGTTCGAAGAAATTGACGAGCAGCGAGCGAATGCGCTCAAGGAAGCTTTTCGCCAGGCGCGCAGATCATGAGGTGGTTGGTTTGGCTTGTCGCTTGTCTGCTCTGTGCTGCGACCGCTTTTTCTGCGGAGGAACCGCTTGATCTGGAAACAATATTGGGCACGACCGCGGAGAAGAAAGACTACGTTGATGTGACTAAATGCATATCCCGGCACAAGATTCGTGAGGTAAAGGTCCTTGATGAAAAACACGTATCCTTCCAGGTTGGCCGCGATAAATATTACCTGGTCCAGCTGGCGCAACGCTGCCCGGGGCTGAATCGCCAATCGACGGTCAGCTACGAAACGAGCGGCCAGAGGGTGTGTACTAGCGACAGCATCCGTGGGCTCAACGGAGTCGGTTCCGCTGCCTGGATGGGACCCCCTTGCCGCATTCCCGGCTTTCAGGAAGTCACCAGGGAGCAGCTGGCGCTGATCAAAGACACCCTGCAGAACAGGAGATAACGGAAGTTACCAAATCTCCGTGCGAACCCATCACTTCTGCCCGGAGATGATTGAGCCAAGGAGCGCCAATGCGCGGGGCAAGTCTGGCGAGCTATCCAGGATTGGACGCAGCGGATCTTCTTTCAGCCTGCGCATGCGAGTAACGGCATTAGCCAAATGAAACTTTGGATTACTGAGCTTACCGTTCACTTCTGACCATTTCAGCGGCATCGAAACCGACGCGGCTACTTCCGCACGAGCGCTGAACGGCGCCACGAGCAACCGACCGTGACCGTTTTGCAGATAGTCCACATACACCTTGTTTTCGCGGGCTTTGATCGCGCGGGCGATGGTCGCAATGTGCGGATAACGATCCACGATTACCCGGGCGAGCAGCTCACCCAACGTTCTTGCATGGTCGTGAGTAAGCTGATTCGCCAAGGGTATCAACACGTGCAAACCGCTTGCCCCGCTGGTTTTCGGGAAAGCGGGCAGGTTGATCTCTTCAGACAGTGCACCGATAGCCTGGGCCAGTTTGATCACGTCTTTGAACGGCGCCGATTTCGGATCGAGATCGAGCACACACCAGTCGGGGTGTTCGAGATGAGTGATGCGGCTGTGCCAGGCGTGAATTGGGATGGTGCCCATATTGGCCAGATATTTCAGTGCCGCAGTATTTTGTACGACAAAGTAGTGAACCTCCCGCGCAGCGCCCTCGCTCCACAACACCTCGCGTTGAATCCAATCCGGCACGAAGTCGGGCGCATCTCGCTGGTAAAAAGACTTACCGTGAATACCGTCGGGATACCGCGTCAGTACGAGGGGGCGGTCCCGCAGATAGGGCAACATCCAGGGGGCGATTTTTTCGTAGTAACTCACGAGATCACCCTTGGTGAGTTCCTTCTCTGGATAGAAAACCTTGTCCGGGTGAGTGATCGTAACGACAGGCTCGGGAGCCGGCGTTAATGGTTGAGAGGTCGGGTTGTCAAACCGTCCCCTACATTCCGTTGCGGCTTTGTCGTCGCGCAACCGTCGAAAAACTGGTTGTCTGAGCTGCCCGTCACGCGTGTATTCTTTAAAGCCTACTTCGCACACCAAGCTTGGGTCCACCCATACGACACGTGAGTTGGCTGCCTTGTCAACCAGCGCTTTGCCTGGTGGAAGGTTGTCCAGTGCTTTGAGCACCTCTTGCCGTTTTGCAGTGCCGAGCCCGGAACCGACGCGCCCGATGTATGTGAGCCCCGAGGTTCGGTATTCGCCGAGAGCTAGCGAACCAAGATCTTTAGGGTTGGATCGATTTGGCAGCCAGCCAACTATTACGTAATCGTCGGTACGTTG
>SMWK01000082.1 GCA_004356895.1 Gammaproteobacteria bacterium | reverse complement strand
GTGGTAGTTTTACCCACCCCACCCTTTTGGTTCGCAACGGCAATGATTCTGGTCAACGGGCGCGTCCCACGTCAAACGTCACAATCCTAACAGCGTTCAACGATTATCACGCCATGCGCCTGGGTCAATCCTGGTATCTGGATCTCCACCCGCTCTGCCACACCACCCGGGAACACCATCTCAGCACTATCTTCCACATCTTCGGTCACATCCGAGAGCACCCGATTGAGCAATATCAGGCGACCACCGACCTCCAGACGATCACGTACCAGCCGCCAAACTTTTATCGCTGGCGCCACCGCTCGTGCAGTGACCGTAGAAAACTTCTCCAGCTTGTCTCCGGCCTGGGCATTTTCGCAACAAACGAGAACATTCGCGAGGTTTAGCTCGCCAATTACCTGGGTGAGGAATCGGATTTTACGATTGTTCCGGTCCACCAGCGTGAAGCTCAGCTCCGAGCGGACGATCGCAAGCGGAATGCCCGGCAAGCCTGCACCGGTTCCTAGATCCATCACCCGGGGACCCTCCAACCACGGCAATACACTGAGACTGTCAAGAAGATGGCGCGCAACCAGGCGATCCATGTCCTTACGGGAAACAAGATTGAACGCTTTATTCCAACGTTCCAGGAGCCGTGTATAACTCACCAACCGAGTGACGCTGGTGGAGTTCAATTCAACGCCAAGGGCTCGAGCTCCATCCATCAAGGCCGCCGCATCTCCGCGAACCGCAATGCGGCAGTCGTCAGCCACTCGCATCCGCCGCCGATGGAAGTCGCTCCACTTCTGCGGATGTTTTTTTGACGGAAAGCTTTTTGATATAAATAAGCAGTACAGAAAGCGCCGCGGGTGTCATGCCCGGAATCCGACTAGCCTTCGCCAGCGTCCCCGGTTGTACGGCCGTCAGCTTTTCGCAGAGCTCGTTAGACAGGCCAACGACCGTGGAATAATCCACAACCGAAGGAATCAAAATATTTTCGTTTCTGCGCACCCGGGCTATCTCTGCTTCCTGACGTTTGATGTAACCCTCGTATTTAGCCTCGACCTCGACTTGGTTCAGCACTTCGCACCCGACTCCGTACAACTCCGGAACCAACGCGGAGAGTGCGGACGTCATCACTTCCGTCAATCCGCGCAGTGTTATCGCCGGTCTTTTGAGGAACCCGAGCATCGAACCTTCCTTGCTGATGCGTTCGCCCGTTGCCGCCTCCAGCTTCATCGCCAATTCAGAACCCGGAGACAGCACGCGCGCGTTGAGCGCCTTAGTAAGGTCCTCTACCAACTTCCGTTTGTGGCAGTAGCTGCGCCAACGGGTATCCCCCACCAAACCGAGCCTGCGACCGACCGACGTCAACCGCACATCGGCATTGTCTTCACGCAGGCGCAGCCGAAACTCTGCACGCGATGTGAACATTCGATAAGGTTCGTTTGTTCCAAGGTTGATCAGATCATCAACCAAAACGCCAAGATAGGCTTCGTCGCGCCGTGGGCACCAGGGCTCGCCACCGGCTACTTTACTGGCCGCATTTGCACCCGCCAGTAACCCTTGCGCCGCTGCTTCTTCGTATCCGGTGGTTCCATTGATCTGGCCGGCGAAAAACAACCCATCGAGCGCTTTCGTTTCAAGCGAGTAGTGCAGATCCCGGGGATCGAAGAAATCGTACTCGATGGCGTAGCCGGGCCGAGTGATATGCGCGTTCTCGAAACCGGCGATGCTTCTGACCAACGCCACCTGAGCATCCATCGGGAGACTCGTGGAAATACCATTGGGATAAAGCTCATGAGTATCTAGGCCCTCGGGTTCGACAAAAATCTGGTGTTGTAAGCGATCGGCAAAACGCACCACTTTATCTTCGATACTGGGGCAATAACGTGGTCCAACGCCCTCTATCAAACCCGAATACAGGGGTGAGCGATCAAGCGATGCTCGGATAATCTGATGTGTTTTGCTGTTGGTATAGGTGATGTGACAGGGCACCTGGCGCGGATGGTCGGCAATATCTCCGAGAAATGACATACAGGGCAGCGGATCATCGCCCGGTTGGATGTCCATCACAGAGAAGTCCACGGTGCGACCATCGATTCGAGGTGGCGTGCCGGTTTTGAGCCGATCGACCCGGAAAGGCAGCGAACGCAAACGCTCTGCAAGTAAGTTGGACGGCGCATCCCCCGCCCGCCCTCCCGCGTGGGCGTGTAAGCCGACATGAATCCTTCCACCAAGAAAGGTACCCGTCGTCAACACCACCGCAGGTGCGCGAATGGTCAAACCCATCTGCGTCTCTACACCGGCAATGCATCCATCATCCACGACCAGATCTATCACGGACTGTTGAAAGATCCACAGGTTGTCTTGCTCTTCAAGCAGTTTGCGAACCGCCTGGCGGTAAAGTGCTCGATCCGCTTGGGCTCGCGTGGCCCGCACCGCTGGCCCCTTGCTGGCATTCAGGATGCGAAAGTGAATACCCGCTTGATCGGCAGCACGGGCCATGATGCCGTCGAGGGCATCGATCTCTCTGACCAGATGGCTCTTGCCAATACCGCCGATGGCTGGATTGCACGACATCTGTCCGATTGTTTCGATGCTCTGGGTCAACAACAGTGTGCGCGCTCCGACACGCGCCGAAGCCGCCGCTGCTTCGCACCCGGCATGACCGGCGCCTATGACGATAACGTCGAACTGTTGCGAAATTTTCATTGTGCTGACCACTTTACCTGTCAGTTCGGCGCTGCCCCACTCTTAATCAAGGACATAATCAAGATCTTACTCACGCCTTAACATAGCCGCGAGCCAGCAGCTGCTCGGGGTGGGGCAGTATACGGACTCATAGATCGATTGGAAGCTTGGCGCCGTCGCGATCTGCACCTTCGAGTGTCCACACACCAACAACACCTCAACCTACTTTCCGATACAGAAACTGGCGAAGATTTCCCCGAGCAAATCATCCGCGGTTACAACACCAGCGATGGTTCCAAGCGCCTCATGAACGACACGCAACTCCTCAGCAACGAGTTCGGCCTGGAGATTTTCGTCTATCAGTACCTGAGCTCGCCGCAGCGCTTGCATCGCCTCGTCCAGCGCGAGTAGATGGCGTTTGCGTGCGGTATAGGTGGAACCTTCGCTGACAAAACCCACTTTCTCTAAAATGTACGCCCGTAACACCTCGATTCCGGCCCCGTTTTTAGCCGAGATTCGCACCTCCATAATCCCATCGGTATTTTCCACCAACCCGGGTTCGAGTTCCGTCAAATCCACTTTATTAGCGACTCGTATCAATGGTTCTGATCCCGACCATACGTTCGTTTTTGCGTACCCGGCCTCGGTGACCAACAACACCAGATCTGCCTCTACTGCCTGTTGTTCGGCGCGCCGGACTCCCTCTATTTCCACTGGATCTACCGAGTCCCGCAACCCCGCGGTATCTACGATCCGGACCGGTAGCCCCTGGAGGGTGAGATCGACATGGAGCAGATCACGAGTCGTTCCGGGGATGTCGGTCACTATGGCACGTTCCTCACCCGACAGAACGTTCAGTAAACTCGATTTGCCAACGTTAGGTGCACCAAGGATTGCCACGGTGATCCCATCATTCAGGAGTACGCCTTGGGTCGATTCGCGGAGCAGGTTCGTCAGTCCCTGACCTATTGCCTGCGCCTTCTCGACAACTTGACCACTGCTTAAAAAATCGACCTCTTCTTCTGGAAAATCCATCGCCGCTTCCAGGTATATGCGCAAGTGCAGCACCTGTTGATCAAGATTGAAGACAGCTCTGGAAAAGTCACCCTTGAGCGAACGCAACGCTCCCCTGGCTGCCGCTCGTGAAGAACTCGAAATCAGGTCCGCAACTGCTTCTGCCTGAGCAAGATCTATTTTCCCGTTTAAGAAAGCGCGTTCAGTGAATTCCCCCGGGCGTGCCAGGCGAGCGCCTCGGCCTACAGCTTCATCGAGTAGCAATTGCATAACCACTGGTCCGCCGTGACCTTGCAACTCGACGACGTCCTCCCCGGTAAATGAGCGTGGCGCGGCAAAATACAACACCAGACCTTCGTCGAGCGTCTCTCCTGTTTGATTTCTGAACTCGGCGAACTTAACCCTTCGAGGCTTTAGCGACTGGCAGACGATGCCTTCTGCGATGGTTTTAGCATCCGGTCCAGACAGACGCACGATGCCAATCCCTCCCTGCCCCGGTGGCGTCGCCACGGCAGCAATGGTTTCGGCACCAGCTGCAATCATGAGAGGTCAGCTTTTGGCGGCTTGCGCAGCCTCGGTCCGGCGAATGACGTACCACTGTTGCGCAATGGACAATACGTTGTTCACCAACCAGTACAGCACCAACCCTGCGGGAAAGAAAAGAAACAGCGCAGTAAACATGATCGGCATCATCTTCATCATGCGCACTTGCATCGGATCGCCGACAGCCGGACTCAACGATTGTTGCAAAAACATGCTCGCACCCATTGCGAGAGGCAATATAAAAAACGGATCCATGGCCGCCAGATCGTTTATCCACAACATGAATGGCGCATGGCGAAGCTCTACGCTTTCGAACAACACCCAGTACAGGGCGATGAAAATCGGCATCGGCAGCAACATTGGCAGACAGCCACCAAGCGGGTTGACCTTCTCTTTCTTGTAGAGCGCCATCATCTCCTGGGACAACTTCTGGCGATCGTCGGCATGGCGCTCCTGAAGTCGTTTCATCTGCGGTCCAACGCGGCGCATGTTAGCCATGGATTTGTAACTATGAGCTGACAACGGATACAGAATCGCCTTGACCAGCAAGGTCAGTAAGATGATCGCAAAACCCCAATTCCCAACCACCCCATAGAACCAATCAAGCACCGTGAACAAGGGTTGTGCTATCCACCACAAGAACCCGTAGTCCACGGTCAAGTTCAGATTTGGCGCGATCTTTTCCAAGCTTTTTTGATCTTTGGGACCGGCGTAGAAACGCGTAGACCACTCACCCACCGCACCATCAGCCACTTTCTTGAGTGGTCCGGTGTAACCGAAGACGTACAAGCCATCGTCGCGTCGCTGACCGTAGAAGGTGTTGGTCTCTTCGGGCGGTGCGATCCACGCGCTCAGGAAGTAATGTTGCAGAAACGCCATCCAGCCACCTTGAACCTCCAGGCGAAAGGGACCGTCATCATCCAGATCATCGAAGTCCAGTTTCTCGTAGCGCGATTCAGGCGTGGTTAACGCAGCGCCCAGGTAGGGTTGGGGTCCCAAGGAGAACGATCCGCCCCCCTCGGGCTCGCTGGCGTCTCTTTTGAGTTGTGCGAAGAGACTCGCCTCGATGGGGTATCCGCTGTTGTTCTCGATCCGGTAATCGACGCTAACGAGATAATCGTCCCTTGTGAACCGGTAGCTCTTGACCACCCGCAATCCATCCTGTTCAACGCGGAGGTTCACAACCATCTCCTGGCGGTTACCGAGTTCGTACTCGTCGGCGTCGCTATGATAGACGGGCCGGCTGGCAGCGCCATCCAACCCATCCGGACCAATGAGCCCGCTCTGAGCGACATAGGTCCGCCCATTGCTTTGCGTTAATAGCTGATAAGGATCATCCGGTCGTTGAATGTCGACCGGAAACAGCGGCAACTGAACCTCAACGATGTCTCCCCCTACTCGATCGATCCAAATCTGCAACTTCGGCGTGGTGACTTTTACCAACTGTCTTCGCTCCGGTTGCGCCGCTGCGGTTACAGCACCCGATACACCCTGGCGCGAACCAATGAGCGACGCATCCGGAACATCGCTAAGGCCCTGCTGGGGCGGACTGACAGCGGGAATATCGGAGGAAACATCAGAAGGAATATCAGCTGCACCGGACTGCCCGGAAACCTCATCCGCAGGTGAATAGGTCGACTCTGCAGGACCTCCCTGCAGGTAATCTTCGTTCCATGCAAGGAGCATCAGATATCCTGTCGCGGCCAAACCGACCAGCAGGAGAATGCGCTGTACTTCCGTGGGTAACATGAAAAACTATGTCTCCTCTTGGGTCGTTTGACGAGCCGCTCGCTGAGCTGGCTGCACTGGATCGAATCCGCCCGGATGAAAAGGATGGCAACGGGCAACGCGTTTGGCAGCAAGCCACGAACCCCTTAATGCGCCATGCGCCTCGAGCGCTTGCAAAGCGTAGTGAGAACACGTCGGCTCAAACCGGCAATGCTGACCAATGAACGGGCTCAACGTCACCTGATAAAGCCACACGAAGCCCTTGAGAAACCGTTTAGGAAGCTGCCGAATCATGTCTCGTCGCCTGGGTTGACCGCCAATCCTGTAAACAAAATGTCCGCGTCCGCACGCAACGCCGAGTTGTCTACCCGCGCCATGACCTGGATAACGATGTCCAGGGCCGGCAGGGTACACCGTCGTTGACGAAATTCCTCACGTAAAACGCGTTTCATACGATTACGCTCGACCGCTTGGCGAACCGTCCTTTTCGGCACAACCAGACCCAGCCGAGCAGACATCATTCTATTCGCTACCGCAGCGATACGTAACGCCCCGTGCCTATTGCGAATATCGGCACGCCTGAAGACTCGGTTGAATTCTCTGGTTTGCGTGAGGCGGGCGCTCGGCGGAAAACCGAGGAAGCTGCTCAACGCGGTTATGCGGTAAGTCGCTTACGACCTTTGGCACGCCTGGCGTTGATGACTTTTCGTCCACCACGCGTCGCCATGCGGGAACGAAATCCGTGCCGGCGCTTACGCTTGAGGTTACTTGGTTGGAAGGTTCTTTTCATGAGAAGTTCACCGATTCACTTCTGCCAGCACTTGCTGAGTTAAAGTGATTACGACTGTAAGCGCCGGTCAAAAAGGGATCGCGATTCTAAGAAATCCATAGTTTGGGTGTCAATGAATAATAATTAGTTATTAAAGGTTTTGTTGTTGTTGTTTATTGGGGTGTTCGCGCCTGTAGATAACCGCTAAGAAACCTTTGGCGATGGTCCTCTGGGCAGGCAAGTAGGTGTGTATAAAGGCAGTGGAGCCTCTCTGGACCTTGTGCATTGATTGAGGGTGGAACCGGCAACGAAAACTATCCACAGGTTCTTCAGCGAACTGTTAACAGTTACAACAACTTAACTCTGCGGCGCCTTGTTCCAGTAGCATAGCTTAAGTTTTTGAATTTGCTGTTGATCTAAAAAAACGGCTCTCTTTTGCTGCTGATTACATAGCCAAGGCTGCGTACTAGTGGCTAGAATGATTGCAGAGTCCAGCTACGCTGAAATCCAAGTCTCAGCTGAAAAGAGCAGATAATAAGAACGTACTATTGGGGGCAAAAAGTGGGACGTTCCGCATGGCAGAAATGCCTAGATCAACTTCAGGACGAGCTGTCTTCTAAACAATTCAACACGTGGATTCGACCGCTTCACGCGAGTTTGGAAGATAATCGTCTGCGCCTCATGGCGCCCAATCGCTACGTCAAAAACCAGGTCCGAATGGCCTATCTCGAGCGTATCTGCGAACTACTGGATCAATCGGGTGATTCAGCTATGCCGCTGGAAGTAAGTCTCGATGTTGGCACCGTTGGGGGCTCGGTCGAAACAGAGCCTAAGCCGCTGCGTGCCAATGGAACCGGAAGTCGCGACCAGCCTGACCAGTTGATGAACCCGGATTTCACGTTTGCCACATTTGTCGAAGGGGAATCTAACGAGCTCGCTAAGGCGGCCGCGCAGCAGGTTGCGGAAAACGCGGGACAATCATACAACCCGCTACTGTTATATGGCGGCGTAGGCCTTGGCAAGACCCATCTGATGCAGGCTGTGGGCCATCAGGTGCGGTTGAACAATCCTCAAGCGAGGGTGGTCTACCTACACTCCCAGCGATTCGTGCAGGATATGGTAAAAGCGCTAAAACAAGGCACCATGCAGGACTTCATGCAGTATTACCGCTCGATAGATACGCTGCTCATCGATGACATCCAGTTTTTCGCCAAAAAACTCCGTTCTCAAGAAGAGTTTTTCCACGTGTTCAACGGACTTCTCGAACACGGACACCAGATGGTGCTCACCTGCGATCGTTATCCACGGGAAATTGATGGACTTGAAGAGCGGTTAAAATCGAGATTCGTCTGGGGATTGACCGTTCAGGTCGAGCCGCCTGAACTGGAGACCCGGGTGGCCATTTTGATGAAAAAGGCGGAAGCCGAGGAAGTCGATCTCGACCCGGCAGTTGCTTTTTTCATCGGAGAGCGAATTCGCTCTAACGTTCGAGAGCTCGAAGGTGCGCTGCGCCGGGTGATTGCCAATGCACGTTTCACCGGTAGCCGAATCACTATCGATCAGGTCAAACGCTCGCTTCGCGACCTACTGGCTATTCAGGATCGCCAAGTTCGTATCGATAATATTCAGCGAACGGTTGCCGAGTACTACAACATCAAAATTTCCGATATTCTCTCCAAGCGGCGTAATCGGAGCATCGCACGACCGCGGCAGATGGCCATGAGCCTCGCCAAGGAACTCACCAATCACTCGCTACCGGAGATTGGCGAAGCGTTTGGTGGTAGAGATCACACCACCGTCTTGCATGCATGTCGAAAAATCGCCGAACTCCGAAATAGTAACGCCGACATAGCTGAGGACCACAAGAACCTCAATCGATCGTTATCGAGTTAGCGCGCCATCCACGATAGGTTGATGGCGTACTAGAACCTGTCCCAAACACGTGTATTCTGGATAAAACCGAGCCAAGTCAGGGAACATATGAAATTCACCGCGGTCCGAGAAGCGCTGCTGCGCCCGTTGCAGTTGGTTACAGGTGTTGTAGAGCGCCGGCAGACCCTACCTGTGTTGGCTAACTTGTTAATCGTCGCCGAACAAGGAACCTTGTCGATCACCGGAACCGATTTGGAGGTCGAACTTGTGGCTGTGGAAAGCGCGGTGACGATTGAACAAGAAGGACGAACCACGATTCCGGCAAGAAAACTCACCGATATATGGCGTTCATTGCCTGAAGGTGCGGAGGTATCGGTACAGGTCGAAGGAGACCGGGCGATCGTTCGGTCTGGGCGGAGCCGATTTTCTCTTGCAACGCTCCCAGCCGCGGATTTTCCCAAGGTAGAAAGCGGGCCTGGAGATTTGGAGTTGCAGATGTCTAAACACGATATGCAACATCTGCTGGATCAAGTAAGCTTTTCGATGGCGCAGCAGGATGTGCGCTACTTTCTTAACGGAATGCTGCTGGAAGTCACCAGCGAATATACTCGTACTGTTGCGACTGACGGACATCGCTTGGCCACCTGCACAGTGCATGTGGGAGCACCAGGCGCGGAACGAATCCAGGCGATCGTGCCCCGCAAAGGCGTGCTGGAATTGGGTCGTTTACTGGCCGATGGTGATGAGGATATTACCCTGCATGTGGGCGCTAACCACATCAGAGTCACGCGAGGTTCTTACACGTTGACCTCTAAGCTGGTAGACGGCAAATTCCCGGACTATGAGAAAGTGATTCCCAAGGATGCGAACCGCACCATCGTCGGTGACCGTGAGACGCTGAAGCAGGCTTTTCATCGTGCGTCGATTTTATCCAACGAAAAGTATCGCGGAGTGCGGCTCATCATCGAAGGTAATCAGCTTACGATTCAAGCCAATAATCCGGAACAGGAAGAAGCCGAAGAGGTCGTAACCATTGCTTATGAAGGCGAACGAATGGAAATAGGCTTCAACGTCACTTATTTGCAGGATGTGTTGAACGTACTGGATACGGACGAGGTCCGCCTCAGCGTATCCGACGCCAACAGTAGCGCGCTTATTGAAGGTCCAGGCAAGGAAGATGCCGTGTTCGTTGTTATGCCCATGCGCCTGTAGTCACTTGATCGATTGCAGGATGCCTCGTGCATTTTGACCGGCTTGAGATCTCCTATTTCCGCAATCTCTCTGCTGTTTCCCTGGAGTTGAGCCCGGGGCTGAACTTTCTATACGGCCCCAACGGTGCGGGCAAGACGGCGGTGTTGGAAGCGGTGCATCTATTGGTGCGTGGGCGGTCGTTTCGAACACAACGTTCCAGTACGCTGATTCAGCACGATCAGGAGTTTCTGACGGTTCGTGGTGCCATAAAAGACGAGCACCAGGGCTCGAAAACACTGGCTATCAGCAAAGATCAACGGGGTCGAACCGAGCTGAAAGTCAATGGGATTGTTGAACATCGGTTGTCTGAAGCGGCGGGTCTCGTTCCCCTTCAGGTGATGTTACCGGACTTGAGCAATCTCGTAT
The DNA here is from genome assembly GCA_004356895.1 of Gammaproteobacteria bacterium. Classification (GTDB taxonomy): domain Bacteria; phylum Pseudomonadota; class Gammaproteobacteria; order Pseudomonadales; family Azotimanducaceae; genus SMWK01. Next base: position 13,545 of record SMWK01000082.1, on the reverse strand, counting down.
TTGGTGAACCCCACGGCCGGCGGCAGTGGCTGGACTGGGGTACGTTCCACGTGGAACCTGCCTACTTGAGCGAACTGAGAAGCTATCTGAAGGTGCTCAAGCAGCGTAACGCGCTGCTGAAAGAGATCGCGGGAGGTGCTGGAGACCAGGCAAACCTGACGCCTTGGACCGATCAGTTGATCGACGCCGCACAACGTGTTCACGAGAAGCGAACTCGCTATCTGGATGGCCTCAGCCCGGTATTCGAGGAGCTGCTGGCACGCCTGGCGCCAGAACTTCGTGTGCAGCTGCGTTATCAGCCCGGCTGGCCTATTGATCAGAGTTTGCGGAAAGTACTGGGTGATTTGTCCACAAGAGAGGTAAAATCGGGATATACCCAGATGGGCCCCCACCGAGCCGATGTCGAGCTATGGGTGGGGGATGCGAAGGCCAACACTGTACTGTCGAGAGGTCAGGGCAAGATGGTCGCCAGTGCGCTCAAACTCAGTCAGGCGCGGTTGTTGACGACCCTCGCTAACCGAACGAGCGTTTTCTTGATCGATGATGTCGGAGCCGAACTGGACGAAGGGCATAGCTTCCAGTTTTTTGAACTTTTAGGGGAAATGTGCTGCCAGATACTGGCAACGTCTACACTGCGTTTGCCACTTCGTGAGGCGGGTGAAGGTCAGTTCGCAGGAGCAGGACTTCGTGTGTTTCACGTGGAACGTGGTGGCGTTCACAGACAGGACTGACAAATTGTGTCTGTAACATTAAGTGAATCAGAGCGCGCTTTTAGGTCGCCTCGCTGCGAATTAATAAGGAAACTGAATGTCGAATGATACCTACGATTCAGCCAGTATCAAAGTGCTGCGGGGTTTGGATGCCGTTCGTAAGCGTCCGGGAATGTATATAGGCGATACCGAGGACGGAACGGGACTGCATCATATGGTGCAGGAACTCGTGGACAATTCCATCGATGAAGCCTTAGAGGGGTATTGCGACGAGATCCTGGTGGTTTTACACCCGGAAGAAGCGGTGACGGTGCGTGACAACGGACGAGGAATCCCCGTGGATATCCACGCCGAGGAAGGCGTTTCCGCAGCAGAAGTGATCATGACGACGCTTCATGCCGGTGGAAAATTTGATGCTAATAGTTATAAAGTTTCCGGTGGCCTGCATGGCGTCGGCGTTTCCGTGGTAAACGCCCTTTCCGAGGAATTTCGGCTGACCGTCCGCCGTGACGGACGGGTTTATGAGCAAATCTATCACGACGGCGTGCCCGCAGCCCCGCTAAAGGAGGTGGGCGCTACCGAAAACCGTGGTACGGAGTGTTACTTCAAGCCAGCTGCCACTACCTTCAACAATATTGAATTTCACTACGATATTCTGGCAAAACGCCTGCGCGAGTTAGCTTTCCTGAATTCCGGTGTGCGTATCCGGTTGGAGGAAGAACGCAGCGGAAAGGCGGAGACGTTCGTTTATGAAGGGGGTTTAAAATCGTTTGTCGAATATCTCAACCACAACAAAAATCCGTTGAATGAGGTCTTCCACTTCTCAACCGTCCGCGACGACGGCATTGGAGTGGAGGTGGCAATGCAGTGGAACGATAGCTTCCAGGAACAGGTGTATCCGTACACCAATAACATTCCTCAGGGAGACGGGGGTGCACATCTAGCGGGTTTCCGAGCCGGGCTGACTCGTTCCTTGAACAACTACATCGAGCGAGAGGGATTACTGAAAAAAATCCAGGTCAACACCACCGGTGATGATGCCCGGGAAGGGCTGACCGCGGTGTTGTCTGTCAAGCTGCCTGATCCCAAATTCTCATCACAGACAAAAGAGAAGCTGGTGTCCAGTGAAGTCAAACCGGCGGTGGAGCAAGAGCTGAGTCGATTTTTTACCGAATATCTCGATGAGCACCCCCAGGACGCCCGTTCGGTGGTGACGAAGATGATCGATGCGGCCCGGGCTCGGGAAGCCGCTCGCAAGGCCCGGGAAATGACCAGGCGCAAAGGGGCGCTGGATATTGCCGGGTTGCCGGGCAAATTAGCCGATTGCCAGGAAAAAGATCCCGCGTCCTCTGAGCTATACCTGGTGGAGGGTGATTCTGCCGGAGGATCGGCCAAGCAGGGTAGGGATCGACGCACCCAGGCGATCTTGCCATTGCGGGGTAAAATCCTGAACGTGGAGAAGGCAAGGTTTGACAAGATGCTTTCTTCACAGGAAGTTGGCACGTTGGTGACGGCCCTGGGTTGCAGCATCGGCCGCGAGGAATTCGACCCTGACAAATTACGTTACCACCGCATCATCATCATGACGGACGCCGATGTGGATGGATCGCACATCCGAACTTTGTTGCTGACGTTTTTCTTCCGGCAGATGCCCGAACTGATCGAGCGTGGACACATCCTCATCGCCCAACCGCCGTTGTACAAGGTAAGCAAGAATCGTCAGGAAAAATATGTCAAGGATGATGACGAATTAAATGCCTACTTTCTGCAGTTGGCCCTGGAAAATGTCCAGTTGTTCGTTCGGCCTGAGGCGCCCGCTTATGACCGGGAAAAACTGCAGACACTCGCGAGTGATTACCGGGTTCTGCACGCAAGGCTCGAGAAGCTCGCCCGCGTATATCCGCCAGAATTGACTGAGTGCCTCGTCGATGTACCCGTTGTGGATGAGGTTATGTTGGCCGATGAAGCTCGCATGACTACCTGGTGTGAGCACTTACAAACCGCGCTGGCGGCGCGGGCAGCGACGTCTTCTCCGACGGTTAAGCCGGAACTGGATTCGGAACACCAGGTGTATTGCCCGCGCGTGGAATAGACCATCCGGGGTATGACTCAGAGAATATTGTTGAGCATGAATTTTTTCGTCGGCGCCGAGTACCGGGTAATTGCGGAAATGGCCGCACGTCTCGAAGGCCTGCTCGAAGAGGGCGCTTACGTTCAACGGGGCGATAAAATTCACCCAGTCGCAACCTTTGGTGAAGCACTCGACTGGCTGCTCAGCGAAGCCCGCCGAGGTGTGGACATACAGCGTTATAAGGGACTGGGAGAAATGAACCCCGATCAGTTATGGAAGACGACGATGGACCCAGCGGTGCGACGGATGCTGCGCGTCACGGTGGACGACGCCATCGCGGCCGATCAGATGTTCACGACGCTCATGGGTGATCAGGTTGAGCCACGGCGACAATTTATCGAAGACAACGCTTTGTCGGTCGTTAACCTTGATGTCTGAGGGGTAATTTGCGCACGCATCGGAGAGGGAGAGATGAGCTGGCACGAAGACGTCGAAGAACTCAAACGTCAGGAAGCCATGGCGCGCGCGATGGGAGGAAAAGAAGGCGTCGAGTTTCAGCATAACCGTGGCAAGCTGACGGTTCGTGAACGCATCGAGCTGTTGGCGGATGCAGGCAGCTTCCAGGAGATTGGCACGTTGGCGGGCACGCCAACCTGGGATGGTGATCGACTCGTTCAGCTGAAACCTTCCAATACCGTCATCGGCACGTGCAGGATAGCCGGTCGAAAGGTGGCCTTTTCCGGCGGTGATTTTACTATCCGCGGTGGTGCTTCGGATGCCAATGTGGGTAACAAGCGAGGGCACGCTGAAGATTTTGCGCTGAGTGCACGTATACCGTTTGTCCATCTGTTGGATGCTACGGGAGGTAGCGTCAAGACCTTCGAACAAATCGGGCGCACCTACTTACCCGGAAACGCTGCCGGTGGGGGTCGGGTGGCGGAGATGCTCAATACCATCCCCGTCGTATCTGCAGTACTCGGTTCGGTGGCGGGGCTACCCGCGGTACAAGCGGCTCTCTGTCACTTCAATATAATGGTCAAGAAAACCAGCCAGGTTTTTGTAGCCGGTCCAAAAGTGGTCGAACAAGCCACCGGACACACAATTTCGAAAGAAGATCTGGGCGACGAACGCGTCCAGGTAAAAAACGGCGTGATCATGAATCTGGCGGATAATGAACGTGATGCCATCGATCAAGTGCGTCGGTTTCTGTCGTACCTGCCTTCGAGCGTTTATGAGGCTCCGCCCCGACAGTCTTGTGATGACGATAAAGAACGTCGCGACGAATCACTCATGTCTGTAATACCCAAAGACAGAAGGAAGATTTACGACCCTAAAAAAATTCTCAGCGCGGTGCTGGATAAGGGTAGCTTTTTTGAGATGAGTCCTTATTACGGACGGGCGCGTATGACGGGTCTGGCCCGAGTTTATGGCATACCTTGCGGGGTAATGATCAACAATCCCAAGTTCAATGGTGGTTCCATGGATGTCGCGGCGGGTGAAAAGACGCTGCGCCTGTTAGATCTGTGCGATACCTTCCACTTACCGCTAGTGTATTTTGCCGACGAGCCGGGTTTTTCCGTAGGGCAAGAGCAAGAGGAAATGGGGATCGTGCGGGCCGGTGCGCGCATTGTGACTGCCATGTCCGCCAGTCGTACGCCGTATATTTGCTTTATCGTGCGTCAACTGTATGGTGTAGCGGGCGGATTACACTCGCGCAGCGATGGTTTTTATCGGCGTTATGCCTGGCCCTCAACTCATGGGGGTTCAATGCACATCGAAGGTGGAACCGCCATCGCATACAAACGCGAGATCGAAGACGCAGCTGATCCAGACGCCAAGCGCGCAGAAATAGAGGCGCGCTTACAAGCCATCTCCTCACCGTTTCGCAACGCTCATGCTTTTGGCGTTGAAGACATCATTGATCCACGAGACACGAGACCGCTGTTGGTCGATTTCCTGGAAGACGCGTGGCCTGTTTTGTTAACGCAATTGGGGCCAAGAGCTGGACTAAGCTATCGACCGTGAGTCGTCTGCAATCTCCCGTGTCAGCTTGCGAGTATCGCTCGGCTGAATGCACCAAGATCGTCGAAAACCTCAGCGCCTAGCGCAACGGCGTGCGGCTCTGTATTTTTGCCACTGCCTGTTCTGACAAGTACCGCTGTACATCCGGCAGCAAGTGCCGCCTGGATGTCGGGCAACGAATCGCCGACAAATACGGTATCAGCGGCTGTTGCGTTCAGGTTGGTCATCATGTCGACCAACATGCCGGGTTCGGGTTTCCGGCAGCGGCAATTGTCGTTCGGATGGTGCGGGCAGAACGCAAGACCATCCAGATGGCCACCAAGGTTGTTAAGGGCACCTTTCAACTTGGCATGAATGGCTGCGAGATCCTCCAGGGTAAATAGGCCACGCCCGATACCCGCTTGATTGGTGCATAAGGCAACCTGGTAGCCACGGTTTTTGAGCGCAACGATCGCCTCGAGGGAACCGGGGATTGGCTCCCACTCAGCTGCGGACTTTATATAGTCCGGTGAGTCGAAGTTAACGACTCCGTCCCTGTCTAACAGAATCAATGTGGCCATTGTTGGAGAGGCGGGTACAATCGCCGGCGCAATCTACGGTATCTGGTAGCGATGGTCAAAACCCAGTCTTGTCCTATATGAGATGCACGTGGTGCGGGAACGACCCCTTGTACGTGGAATACCACGACAAAGAATGGGGGATACCAGAAAAAAACGAAACGGCTCTTTTTGAACGAATCGTTCTAGAAGGTATGCAGGCCGGGTTGTCCTGGATCACCGTATTGCGCAAACGCGAGCACATGCGTGCCTGTTTTTTTAATTTCGACCCTGCTCATCTGGCGAAAGATGGCCCGGGATGGGTGTCCGCCTGGCTGGAAGATTCCGGGCTCATTCGTCATCGAGGTAAATTGGATGCGATGGTCAGTAACGCCCGCATCTTCCTCGAGTTCGACGACTTTGCCGGTTATCTCTGGTCATTTGTCAATGGCGCGCCCAAGCAAAACTGTTGGGGCTCGCTGTCCGAAGTTCCGGTTCAGACCGTTGAGTCCATCGCAATGGCCAAAGGGCTGAAGAAACTGGGGTTTCGTTTTGTCGGCCCGACAACGTGTTATGCGTTCATGCAGAGTGCTGGGTTGGTGAACGACCACCTGGTAAATTGTGCGAGTCACGCGCAATGCCAAAAGCTGGGGGCTGATTGGATCGTTTAGCACTGCTCGCAATGGTCGTGCTGACCCGGTTGTTGAGCTGGCTGCCGCTCAGAGTTGTACGAATATTGGGAGGCTGGCTTGGCGCGGTAGTCTGGATGGTGAATGGGCGACCCGCGCGGATCACCAAGGTAAACCTTGCGCTGTGTTTTCCCGAGCTCAGTCAGCACGAAAGGGCGCGCCTCGGCAAACGCAGCGTGCAGGAAACCGCGCGACTCATGGCCGAAACCGGACTGATCTGGCATTGGTCGAAAGAACGCCGGTTACCCACTCTCAAGGCGGTGACTGGCGAGGAACTCATCAAAGAATCGCTGGCAGAAAAACGGGGGGTGCTGTTGTTGATCCCTCACTTCGGCAACTGGGAATATCTCGGTCTACTGCTCGGTAAATACCCGTTCACCGCGCTGTACGATCCGCCCCGGATCAAGGGCCTCGAAGCGCCCATGCGGCGATCCCGTGATCGCGGAGGTGCTCGTCTTTTACGCATCGACCGGGTGGGGTTGCGTGCGGTTTACCGAGCGCTGCGCGAGGGCGAGATGGTCGCCATTCTGCCGGACCAGGTCCCAGACCGCCGCGCGGGAATTCATGTGCCGTTTTTCGGGATACCCGCGTTGACCATGACGTTTGCCTTTCGGTTGATAAAAAAAACCCATCCACTCGTGCTGATGGCCAGCGTTACTCGGGTAACTGGCGGCTTTGCGGTCTGTTTCTCTCCGGTGTCCGAAGACATTTATCTGGACGATGCCAGTCAATCGGTATGTGCAATGAACCAGGCGATCGAAGAATTGGTGCGCAGTGACCTTGCGCAATATCAGTGGGAGTACAAACGATTCAAGAAACAGCCGTTGGGGGTGGACAAGGTATACCCGAAGGGATTAACGGCGCCAGTAAGCCGGGGTGAGGAGGACGACTAGGGTAAAAATTTCCAGGCGACCGAGAAGCATCGTGAACATCAGCAGCCACTTGACGTCGTCTTGTAGCCCTTGGTAATTCAACGCCACATCGCCAAGGCCTGGCCCGAGGTTGTTGAGGCAGGCCGCGACCGCCGAGAAGGCGGAGACGAAATCTAAATCGGAGATCAACATCAGTGCGCAGACCATTGTCAGAAAGATGATGAGATACGCCGAGCAGAATCCCCATACGGCTTCGATCACACGATCGGGTACCCGCTTCGGACCCAGTTTGATTGGGAATACCCCGTTGGGGTGGATGAGGCGTTTGATTTCCCTGGACCCCTGCAGAAAGATCAACAGCACACGGATGATTTTGATGCCACCGGCAGTAGATCCCGCGCAGCCACCAGCACACGCCGCGAACATGAGCAAAATGGGCGCAGCGGAAGGCCACTGGCTGAAGTCGCTCGTGGTAAAGCCTGTTGTGGTGGCGATGGAGACAGCATGGAAAATGCCGTCTCTTAATGGGGAATCAGATGCTTCGGGATGCTGAATGAGCACCCAGCAGACGATGGCGGTCACACTGGATAACACGAAAATATAGAAGCGTACTTCTACATCGCGTAGATACTGCAGCGGATCGCGGCGATTCCAGACCAGGAAGTGCAGCCCGAAGTTGATCCCGGAGATAATCATGAAGACAATCGCGATCGCCTCGATGGTCGGGCTTGCAAAGAAACCAATGCTGGCATCGTGGGTGGAGAATCCACCGATTGCCACGGTTGAGAAGCTGTGACAGATCGCGTCGAACGGATCCATCCCGGCTGCCCAATAGGCAAGCCCGCAGCTGATGGTCAAGCCGAGATAGAGATACCAGAGGGCTTTGGCGGTTTGGGTTATTCTTGGTGTGAGTTTCGCATCTTTTACCGGTCCCGGGGACTCTGCACGATACAGTTGCATGCCACCGATGCCGAGCATCGGTAGGATCGCCACCGCCAGCACGATGATCCCCATACCACCCAGCCACTGCAGCAGTTGGCGGTAGAAAAGAATGGATTTCGGCAGTTCGTCCAGGCCGGTGATCACTGTGGCCCCGGTCGTGGTGAGCGCGGAAAGCGACTCGAAGGCGGCGTCGGTAATGCTGACTTCGATACTGTCGGCCAGGTAGAAAGGGATTGCACCGAAGAATCCAAGGCCGAGATAAAACAGCACAGTGATCAGAAAGCCATCGCCGCTGCGTAACTCTTTCTTGCCGCTACCGATGAGCGACATGACGATACCGCACGCCAGGGTAATACCGAACGCAATGGTGAAGGTTGGAATAGTATCTTCGTCGTAGATCAAGGCGACCGCAGCAGGGAGCAACAACGCGAGACTGAAGAGCGTAAGAAGGATACCGGTGACGCGCAGAATGATGGGCAGGTGCATGATTGCCGAGCTAGAAGAAGGTCAGCCCCACTTGAAACAGACGCTCGACGGCGGCGACCTTGCGTTTGTCGACCAGGAACAGGATCACGTGGTCTTCAGACTCGACCCTGACGTCGGCGTGAGCGATCAATACCGTTTCACCGCGAACTATCGCACCAATAGTCGTCCCGGACGGTAGCTCGATGTCGCGGATTGTTTTACCAACAACCTTGGAAGTCTTCGAATCTCCGTGAGCAACCGCTTCGATGGCTTCTGCTGCTCCGCGGCGGAGGCTGTGAACCTTCACAACATCGGCACGGCGTATGTGGGTGAGCAGCGAGCTGGTGGTCGCTTGTTGTGGTGAGATTGCGATGTCGATATCGCCACCCTGCACGAGGTCGACGTACGCCGGTTTACTGATCAGACTCATCACCTGGCGAACGCCGAGCCGTTTAGCCAGCAACGACGACATAATGTTCACCTCGTCGTCGTTGGTAACCGCACAGAATGCGTCGCACTGCTCGATGTTCTCGTCCAGCAATGCCTCCCGGTCAGTTGCGTCGATATTCAGCACAACTGCCTTATTCAGTGTTTCCGCTAGCTCCTCGCAACGACGGGGATCGACTTCCAGCACTTTGACGGAAAAAAACGGCTCGATGGCTTTGGCGAGTTGTACACCAATGTTGCCGCCACCGGCGATCATTATCCTTTTGAAGGGGCGTTCGACTCGCCGCAATTCGCCCATGACCGCGTTGATGTGTTCTCTCGCGGCGATAAAAAAAACCTCGTCGTCAGCTTCGATGACCGTGTCCCCTCCGGGATGGATCGCGCGACCGCGACGAAAAATAGCAACCACACGTGTGTCGACGTTGGGCATGTGAGTGCGTAGGAAACGCAGTTGTTGACCGACCAGTGGACCGGCGTAATACGCCTTGACGGCGACAAGCTGTACCCGGCCTTCAGCGAAGTCTAATACCTGCAGCGCACCGGGATGTTCCAGCAACTGGCGAATGTTGTCCGTCACCACTTCCTCCGGATTGATCAGGACATCAATCGGCATGTGGTCCTGGGAAAAAAATCCTTCTCGGGTCAGATAGGAGGACGAACGGATGCAAGCAATCTTGGTTGGCGTGCGGAATAACGAGTAGCAGACTTGACAGGCAACCATGTTGACTTCGTCGCTGCCGGTAACCGCGATCAACATGTCGGCGTCGTCGGCTCCTGCGCGGCGCAGGACGTCGGGATGGGAACAGGAACCGTGGATAGTCTGTATGTCCAACTTATCGCGTAGTTCTTCGAGCACCTTGGCGTTTTTATCGACGACGGTAATGTCGTAAGCTTCGTTGGCGAGATTTTCGGCGATTGTGCCACCTATCTGCCCCGCACCGAGGATCAAGATCTTCATGCGATCTTCTGCATGGGATTTTCTTGATGCGGCCTTATTGATGCCGCCTTTTTCAGACAACAGAAGTAAAATCCGTCGGTATATTTTTCTGGATTTTCGTCAGTGGGAAGCAGTTGCCAGCCGAATTGCGTGGGCTCACCGACCGGCAGGGAAATCTCGAGGACTTCAGGAACTCCGCTAGACAACTGCAGAAATGAATTCACTACCTTGTCATTCTCTTCGGCAAACAGCGAGCAAGTACAATATAGAAGGGTACCGCCGGTGCGTACGGTACGCCATAGATTCTCGATGAGCTTGAGCTGCAACTCAGCGTACTTGCTGACATCCTCTTTGTGTCTTAACACCTTGATGTCGGGATGACGTCTTATTGTGCCGCTGCCTGAGCAGGGCGCATCGACCAATACGAAATCGAAGGGGTCACAGTCCCACCAGTCGAGATTGCTGGCATCACCTTCAAGAGTCGTGAAGGTCTCGTGGCCCAGTCTCTGGGCTTGCAGCTGAAGCTGCTCCAAACGGCTTGCACTGATGTCCAGAGCAGTCGCATCGATCCGCGGGTAACGTTCCAGGAGGTGAAAAAGTTTACCCCCGGGAGCCGCGCAAGCATCGAGCAGCCGGGCAGAGCTTTTAAGAGGGCACAGCTCGGGTACAAATTGCGCCCCCGCATCCTGAATTGATACCAGTCCAGCGACGAATCCGGTCAGTTTCTCCTGGGTGATCGGTGTTTCGAGCACCAAAGTCTCGGGTAGCCATCCACTGTTGCCGGGGATGCCCGCGTCCTTGAGTTTGTCCTGGTACGCTGCGGGGGATATCTGCACCGTGTTGACGCGCAGCGCCATGGGTGCCTGTTGGTTATTTGCCTCAAGAATGTCGGTCACCTGCTCGGGATAGTTCTCTGAGATCAAATCGATCATCCATTGGGGGTGATCGAACGTTCGTTCTGGTTTTTTTTCACGGGCGATCTTCCTCAAGACTGCATTGACCAAACCCTTGGCCCACGGCTTACCGAGCGCCTCACAAGCGTTCACGGTTTCGTTGATCGCCGCGTGGGACGGAATACGCATATAGTGGAGTTGGTAAGCGCCCACAATCAATAATGCCCATATATCCTGGTCTTTTCGTCCCAACGGCTGGTGTAAAGCGGCATTCAACTGATCGCTTAGGGAGAAGAAGAAACGCAAGCTGCCGTACACCATTTCCCGGCACACGGGGGGGATTGGATCGGCTGCTTTGGCAAAAGCCTGATCGGTGGTAAGCCCTGTTCCGATCACTTGATGGAGCAGGCGAGCCGCCCGAACGCGGTCGTTAACCTTCATGGGGAAGCTTCATCTGCAAGACCTTGACGGCCTTCGTCGTGAAGCCGTCGACCGTTGGCAAATAGTCCAGGGTAGCCATGTATGGCATCAGCCGCGCTGAGCAGCCGACCCTTGCCTCGATTGAGCTGCACGCGCTTCATCAGCAGGCTGCCCCTGCCGCATCCAACCTGGATACCTGCTTTTGACACGGCTCCGATTTCACCTGGGACGGCGGGACCGGGGGCTTCGTCAAGATCAGCTTCGAGAATTCGCAACCGACTACCGTCGATGAGCGTAAAGGCCGGTAAGCGGCCGCATAACGCCCGAATCTGACGGTGAATCACAACCGCGGGAGCAAGCCAGTTAATACGAGCATCGGCGCTAGTGACTTTGTGGGCGTAGCACATACCCGCATCACTCTGGGCGACGGGGCTGAGTGTTGGCAGCGATCTGAGACACTCCAGCAGCGCCTTGCCGCCCAGATCCGCGAGCGCGTGTTCGAGCTCGGGTGCGGTGGTATCGGACCCGATCGGGTAGGTTGCCGTAGAGAACACAGCACCGGTGTCGAGATCCTCGTTCATTTGCATGATGGATATGCCCGACAGCTTGTCCCCTGCCATAATTGCGCGTTCTATCGGCGCAGCCCCACGCCAGCGTGGTAACACGGAAGCATGGACATTGATGCAGCCGTGCTGCGGAATAGCCAACACCGAGGGCGGAAGCATGAGGCCATACGCCGCAACCACCAGTACATCGAGGTGAAAGGAGGCAAGTCCACGGGTGACATCGCTGTGCTTCCACGTTGGTGGTTGGCAGAGTTCGAGACCATTTGCCAATGCGAGCGCTTTAACCACACTGGGTGACAACTTGCGCCCACGACCGGCACGTCGCTCGGGCTGGGTGTAAACAACCGCCGGTCTGAATTCACTAACAAGCAGTCGTTCGAGTATGCGCGCAGCAAAATCGGGCGTACCCGCGAAGCCTACTTGCATCGAAGTGGAGGGTATTTGGCTCATGGGTGTTCCCGGCTACGCCCGGATGCGATGTTCCTTTTCGAGCTTCCGGCGAATACGCGTACGCTTCAGGTTTGACAAGTAGTCGACAAACAGCTTGCCTTCGAGGTGGTCACACTCGTGTTGAATGCACACCGCCAACATGCCCGTCGCCTGCAACTCGAACGACTGCCCGTCGCGATCGAGTGCCTTGACCAGGACATGATCGGCACGAGTCACCGATTCGTAAAATCCCGGTACGGATAGGCAGCCTTCTTCCGATTCGATCTCACCCCCCAGGATCTCCAGTTCCGGATTGATGAAAGCGTGCGGTTCGTCGCGGTTTTCGGAGATATCGATAACGATGATGCGTCTGTGTATATCTACCTGGCTCGCGGCAAGTCCGATACCGGGTGCGGTGTACATGGTCTCGAACAAATCGTCGAGCAGGGTACGAACCTGATTGTCGACGGACACGACAAATTGCGCCTTGGTGCGCAATCGCGGATCTGGATATTCGAGTATTTCGAGGATTGCCATGAGGTGTTTTAACCGATGTGACCTGTCGCTAGTATTGGTCTAACTCGTACTGCTAAGATGGTGAAGATTATAACTTTTTCAACTCAGAAGACCCCTAAAAAGCCATTAGTTGAGGTCGGCGTCAGCCACTTGACCAACTTTTAGAAGGGTAATTTGTGGTCGTGAAACTGAGTGAGCGCACCAACTGACGCCAGGTGATCAAGAGCGGCGAACAAAGTAAAGGAGCCGCGCCATAATAAGGAACGGAAACATGAGGAAATTGCGCACCGTTTTCCATGCCGTCATCGGATTGAGCCTCAGCTTGGCGGCGTCCGCATGGAGCGAAAGCGGAGATCTTGCCCAGTATCTTAAGCCCGGTCACCCCGATGTCTACGTTGTCGTCAAAGGGGACACGTTATGGGACATCAGCGGGGTTTTTCTCGAGCGGCCGTGGCTGTGGCCGGAAATCTGGCGGATCAATCCACAGATTGAAAACCCTCATCTCATCTATCCAGGCGACAGGATCGCCCTCGTCTGGGTTGAGGGGCAACCCCGTCTCGTACTCGAACGCGGGGTTGCTGGGCGTACCTATAAGCTAACCCCTTCAGACACGGAGAGGCTGTCGCCGCAGATCCGCGCAACCCCTCTGGAATCTGCAATCCCCGCGATCCGCCTGGACGCTATTCAAGGATTTCTGGTGCAAAACCGCGTGGTTGATCCAGAAGTTCTGTCAGACGCTCCCTATGTCGTCCTAGGAGAGAGCGAGCGGCTCGTGCTCGGTGCTGGCGACCGGTTGTATGTGCGCGGCAACCTGCCTGACAGCGAAAGCTTCAGCATCATGCGCCGTGGACCACTGTACGTAGATCCGGAAACCAATGAGGTGCTCGGACAGGAGGCCACCTACATCGGTCTGGGTCGAACGGTCTCCCAGGATGACGATATTGCTACGATGTTTTTGTCGAGTACGCGTCAAGAAGTGCAGATTGGCGATCGTGTACTCCCAACAGAAGAACGCAAAGTTGCTTCCACC
>SMWK01000081.1 GCA_004356895.1 Gammaproteobacteria bacterium | reverse complement strand
GATCCGTCCGGACCCGCTCGCGGATTGACTTCTGATTAAATAGATAAGCTCAACGGGTGCCGTGCTACCAACCTTAGGCACGGCACCTCAACCGGAGTACTTTCCATGGACGACGAGTTCTCCAGAATAATGCGTATAACTAGCAGCCAAAAGGGGCGCGCTAATCTTCATCCAGCTCCTGCATCCGTGCACCCGCAAGGATGCCGCGCAGAGAATAGTTCGCCTCATGACAGGCATACTCGTATATACGTTCACCTGCTCGTCTTCTAATAATGCTCATTTCTACCGTAAAAGGTAGCGCGTATATCTGCGGATCAGTGACGACGTACTGATAGAAAATTTCATCTTCAGAAACCAGCGTATACCGCTCGACAATTTCTAGTTCGCTGGATAATTTGAAGAAAAACCAGGATTGCTCCGGACGGAAATTCTTGGTGTGAACGACAAAGGTGTCACTCTCCCACTGCCCAATGGAATCACCCATCCACTTTCTTAACCCATGTGGATCATGTTCACGTGCCAGGGGAATAATTCGCGGTGGATGCATCTCACCCTTAATTACTACATAGCCAGACGATTGCACGATTTGCATATTCGCGTTGTAGAACCAACCGATCATTGGCGGCATCGGACCAAGGGTATCCAGGCAACGCTCGCTTGTTGGTCTTGTTTCCGGTCCATCAAAGGCACCAAAACCCGCCGTGCTCCATCGGTCAAATATGTCCATCCCACCTTCCCGGTAAGGCAACATTCCATCAGGGGGGTCAACAATGAGTGAGGTGCGGTACTCATTGCCTATTCTTGTCAGATTGATTCGCTGTTCCGCAAAATTGCGATCTGCTGGGTCGAGCGGGTTGGCTGCATCGCCCTTGCTTGCTGCCTGTTCAATCGCAAATGCCTCCTGGTCCGTGTAGCTCTGTTTTCTCCCTAGTTCAGCAGGGCGCTCAAATGGCGTGGCCGACCCATAAAACCAAGTACCCTGCATATCGGGATGCCCTTCGGGTGTTCTCGGCATCTCCCAAGTGCGTTCTTCGGCAGACTGCGCACCCGCAGAGAAAATAAACAAGCCAGATAGTAGAACAATGGAAAAGACCTCAGTGGCACTCCGACCCATGTCATCCCTCCAGGAAGTTGCTGGCGATAAAGTCCATGAACACCCTCACCCTGCCGGCACGTCGCAGGTCGGGGTGTGTCAGCATCCAGATGCCGAACGATTCAACGACCACGTTAAAAGGCAAGCGGAATAGTACTGCGGTGTAGCTGTCCCCTAACAAACTAACTCCCACGACCGCACGAACACCCGCTAACGCATCTCCATGATTGACGGCACGCAGCGCAATCTTCGGGTTTGGTGCAAGGCGGTGGAGCATGTTCTGCTGCCAGGCAGAGTCTATATCAGTATCCGAGGAGGCTCTCAAACTCCAAGTTATCCAATCACACTCAATAGGCTTTGGGATCTTTCCTTTCCAAGCCTCGAGATACGCGGTTGAGGCATAATACGCAAAGCTGATTCGGGCTAGTTGTCTCCCGACGAGATCCTCGGGCGGCGCATTTGTCACGACAATTGCCACATCGGCTTGCAATTGTGATATCCCCTGGTCCGCAGAACCAGGTGCGGTTCCGATACTCAACTCAATTCGCGGGAACTCCTTTCGAAAATCACGGAGCAGCGGCATGAGATCGAACAACGAGCCATCCGAAACAACCAACTTCAACAATCCTTCCGGTGCGGGATGTTTACCCATCGCCCTACGAATTAATGCTTCTGCGTGCTCTTCCATTGCCCGCGCATCTTCATAGATCTCCTCCCCTTCCGCGGTGACGCGGTACCCCGACTGCAGACGGTCGAACAATCGAATTCCAAGAAAGGCCTCGAGGCGGGAAACGTTGCGCAGCACGGTGGCATGGCTGACGCCTAGAAGCCTGGCCGCGCCGATCACCGTGCCGGCTTTGACCACCGCGACGAAGTAGCGAAGGTGATCCCAATCCAACTTGTTCTTGCTGTTCAACTTAAGTGTTCTTCTCGCTAATCAACGGTCGTTTACAGTTTGATCGTCCCTACATTGTCCAAAAACAAACATTCAAAGTCCATGTTTATGTATTTATGAACAATAGTTACAAGGCTATGATCTCCTCAATCCAGTGGGAAAGAGGAATTTGGATGGCCGCCAAATTTTCATCCGTAAGCGAAGCAGTCACTCAGATACAAAGCGGCGGATTCGTGATTGTTGTAGATGACGAAGACCGGGAAAACGAAGGCGATCTGATCATGGCTGCCCAAATGGCCACGCAGGAAAACATCGCATTCATGATTCGCCACACCAGCGGCGTTATCTGCGCCCCCTGTGAACCACAGCGGCTGGAATTACTGGACTTGCCGTTGATGGTCGAAAAGAACGAAGAACCTCACCGCTGTGTTTTCACCGTCTCAGCAGACTACCTCCCAGGAATGACCACTGGGATATCCGCCCTCGAGCGAGCACGCACCCTGAATGCATTGGCGGACTCTGACGCGAATGCGTCCGACTTCGTGCGTCCTGGTCACATTTTCCCGCTGAAGTATCAACCTGGCGGCGTATTGGTTCGCTCCGGCCACACGGAAGCGGCCATCGATCTCTGCCGCCTGGCCAGCCTGAAACCGGTCGGTGCGCTTTGCGAACTCGTCAACGATGACGGCACGATGCAGCGCTTGGCAGAACTGATGCGTTTCGCCGAGACTCACGATCTGCCGATCATCTCCATAGATTCATTGATTCGTTATCAAGCCGGAAACGATACTCTCGTAGAAGAAGTCGCAAACGCACCCATGGTGTTAAACGGCGCCGCTCTGAACGTGCACGTGTACCGTACTGTTTTCGACAACAAGCACATCACAGCGGTTGTCAAAGGTGAGATCGACGGAACTCAACCGACCCTGGTTCGGGTTGTCAAAGGTGTTAGAGACCGCGACTTTTTAACCAGCGCCGTTGTGCCCGACAACATAATTTATCGCTCGCTCAAGATGATCACCGAAGCACCTCAAGGGGTATTCATCTACTTACCCGCAGGCAATATGCTTGCCCGGGAAGACGAACTCGGTGGTGCGGTCTGGCGCGAGGTAGGCCTTGGGAGTTATATTCTCAGTTCCCTGGGCGTGAGGCGCATCCACCTGCTCGCCAGCCGAGAACTTACCTTTCCAGGGGTCGCCAGCTTCGGGTTGAGTATCGAAACCGTCATCAAAGAAGTATGAACGATGACGATTACCAGTGAACTGCACATAACCGCCGTTGCCGCCCTGCCAACCCGGCATGGAAATTTTAAGATCGAGAGCTTTCGCTTCCGAGACATGACAGAGCCGCACCTCGCGCTGTCGATGGGACTGGATGAGAACAAAATACCCGTCGTACGAATACATTCGGAATGTATAACCGGCGATGTATTTGGTTCGCTCAGATGCGACTGCGGAGACCAACTTCAAGATGCCATACGCCAGATCGGCAAGGCTGGTACGGGTCTGGTGATTTATCTGCGCCAGGAAGGGCGGGGTATCGGTATCGAGAAAAAGCTGCAAGCGTACGCATTGCAGGAACGTGGCTTGGACACGGTCGACGCCAACTTAGCACTGGGGCTGCCGATCGACTCGAGATCATATGATTCTGCAGTCACATTCTTAACCTATTTGAAAATTCGTCGATGTGTACTCCTCACGAACAATCCCGACAAAGTAGCGGCATTACGCGATCACAACATATCTGTTACTCGCGCCCCGTTGATCGGCAGTAATCATGCAACCTGTCGCGATTACCTTGCGACAAAAAGAATCAAACTGGGACACGATTGTTAACTTATTGCAGAAACAGCAAAACATAGGCAGTAGCCAACGCGATCTGCAACGCCGCGAAGGGAATGGCCAACTTCACGAAACCCATGAACGACATCACCAGACCATTCTTATGCATGATGGTTACAGCAACCAGCGTCGACGCCGAGCCAATCGGCGTCAGATTACCGCCGAGATTGGCGCCAAAAACGACCGACCACCAGAGCGGATCGGTTGAAACCGTACCCTGAGCCTGGAGGATTTTCGCGAGCATGGCCGATAAGGGGATGTTGTCTGTCACCGAACTGAAAGCAGCAGCAGAAACGAGGATCACCCCGGTGCCCGCACCATGCCCGACAGTTTCGTTGAGGCTGATGATTTTCGCTAGCCCGATGCCGATTAGATCGAGCACCTGGGCATGCTCCATTACGTTGATAACGATAAACAAGGCGGCAAAAAATCCCAGCAAATCCCAGTCCATCGCTCGATAAAACTGATCCACCGTCGATTTGTAGCGCACCAACATAATGGTCGCAAAAGCAAGCGCCACGAAGCCCATGCCAAGGTCCTGGATGACGGGTAAAACCGATGTCGTAGCGATTGTGAGGATGAACAGAACAAGCATAATCACACCGAACCAAAAGAAACCGTTACTTTCGATTCCGTCGTTCTCATCAAACCCGCCGACCAGCAACTGCGCCTCGTTTTTCTCCTCTAAGCTAACGAGACTGTTAATGGAAAACATCCTGGCACCAAGCATGATCGTGCCAATCGTCGCCACGACGACAAACGGGGCGGACTTGACGAAAAAAGTCACAAAGCTGATCCCCGCAGCGTTCCCAACGATAATATTGGGTACCGAACTGATCAACGTCAGCAGCCCACCGATGTTCGTCAACAATCCCTCAATCAATAGAAAACCGAGCATTAAATTCACCCGGCCGAGTTTCTTGAGCGACACGCCGGTGAGCGACCCGACGATGATCATCGCCGTTACGTTGTTCAGCACGGCGGAAAATACGACCGTCATCAGCCCGTAGAACCACAAAAGCTTGCGCGGATCTCCTTTGGAGGCTTTGGTGAGCTTGATGGCAATCCAGGTGAAGAGCCCAGACTTGGAAGTGATATCGATAAACAGGCTCGCCCCAAAAATCAGCGCGATAACACTCCAGTCGATGGCGGGAATGTAGACGGGCAATTCGACGATATGACCCTGCCCCGAATCGAACGGTGGCAACATGACCAGCGATTTGTGATCGACGTACTCGTAGAGGTGGAAGACGTTTGCGAGGAACAGGCAAAAAAGTGCAAAAACCCCAGCGATTATCGATTTTTTCGCATGGATCTTATCTTCGAATGCGAGACACGATATCAGCCCGACAAGCAACGCGGCGAAGATAAGCGTCGTCTCCAACGGCACACTGGCAGCGGTATGGATATCAGCCATTGCAACTTGCCTGCACGTTACCTCTTGCGCCAATCACAACATCAGGAGCGGAATCTGGCGCAATTCCACCGCCAAAGCATAAGCCATACCGTGCATGGCCAGCTGATGTTCGTCCTTGGTATTTAACACCAGCAGGTCTACCTCGTGTTGCTCAATCAACTGCTTGTACTCTGACAAATGGTGTCCGAACGTCACGAGGGGTTGGACTTGCACGCGTACACCCGCCTCCCGAAGAACATCAACACAATCCTCGATGTAGTCTTGCGGTTCTTTCATGAGTTGTTCCAGAACATCCTTGTGGGCTGAATCGGTTTCGATGGTGGAAATCTTGGAGATGACGTCCATGTAACGATCGAATGTAGCTTCGTCCTCGACGTGCGTCAGCCACAAAGTCTGGTTTTCTTCGGTAAATCGAACCGCCGTGTTCACGAGCACATGATCACCCGTCAGATGGCCGGCGATGGCCATCACCCTATCGGTGTTCTCAAACGCGTGCCCTGCGGATCGATCCGCCTCGGGGTGTGGCAGCAGCATGACCGGGATCCCCGTATGCTGGGTTAGAAGGTCAACGTCCGTCCCCAGACTGTATGGTAATTTCCACGCACTGCTATGCAGGTTGCGATAGGTGCAAATGATATCCGGCGCCGCCGATTCGACGAGGTCCATGAGTTCGCCGGCCGTCTGAAATTCAGATCCGCTGACATCGCGCCAGCGAATGTTTTTGTCATCGCTGATGACCGTCAGAAACCGGCGGACCTGATCGCCGAATAAATTGGCGCCTGCCTCATCAAGATCCGTTACGACAAGAACCGATTCGATGTTGACCCGTTCGTAGACAAAAACTTCACGCGCGGCTGAGCGGAACATACTCTCGAACTGATCCACATTGGTCATGATTTTTCCTAAACCCTTAATTCCTATCAGCAGGGGATCCTGATAAGAGCATCAGGAATTGTCCCCGATGGCGATACCGACAACAATACGCCATTCATCAAGGATCGTGCTGGAGAGACTAACACCGTGAAATGGGAAGACATCGAAAACAATCATATTCGGGACATCGCCGATAGGCTGAGCGAGCGAGCCCTTGCCCTCGAGGAGGCAATCCGTCCCCTGAGCTCCGAGAACGACTGGCAGGAAAATCTACAGATCAACGGATTGGCGTACATCGAAGCCATGGTGTTACGTATTCACAGAATCGCCGACGATCTTGAAGCCTCCCTCGACGAGGGCCGGGACCTCTATGAGGAGGAGGACGAGGAGGACGAGGAGACCTAGCAAAAAGTTATAACGATTCGTGTGAAACCTAGCTAATTGTTCTAAACACGATTTTTGCTCGATCTTAGGACGGAACTTAAGAGATTCTAAAGGCCACCATCACCCCTCCTCAACACCCCCACGCTTTCCGAAGATTATTTCATTCAACCCTCAGGTCATCCACAGGCTTCCTGGTGACCCTCTCAATACATTGATCCCCACGACAAACGAGCAAACAGGAACCGCTCATGCGGGGTTTAAAAATAGCCATTTTGGTGACGATTCTGATTTCTGGCAGCGGCTGCGTAACCCAGGCGCAGCGAACCGCGAAAGGGACGTCATCGGAGCACTCGAGCGAAAGGGTCCAGGCGCCACAACACAGGAAAAGCAAACTCATCGATGCTTTGAAAATTGGTTTTCACTTTGTCCGCAGTCAGTTGCTGGAGCCTTTCAATCGCCCGGTCTCCTATGCCTCTCGAATCGTTTTGCTTCTCAGTGACAGCGCAGTCGATACGCCTCGCGAAATGGCACTACGAATCGTTCGCATACCAGCGCTTGATGGCGTGGAGGCTGCACCTGTGTATCAAGGTGATGGGATGGATCTCACCGCCTGGGAGAATGAACTCGACAAGATCGTCGGTGGCCATCGTTCGTTCGGCAAGATCGAGCTGCTGATCGACGGTAACGAGTACTTTCCGGCGCTGACAGCGGCGATAGCAAACGCCAAAACTTCGGTGCAGCTGCGCACCTACATCTTCGATACGGACGATGTGTCCCTTGCGGTTGCCGACCAACTCAAGGATCGCTCGGGCGAAATCGACGTGGACATAATGTTTGACGGCCTGGGGACACTGATGGCCGAGCGAGTCGTCACGGAAGCGCAGCCGGTGCTCGAGAACAAACCGACATCGATCGCGAGTTATCTCGAGGAAAACTCCGAGATCGAAGTCCACAAATTGACCAACCCCTGGTTAACGGGTGATCACACAAAAACCACGATTATCGATAGCGACGTCATGTTCATCGGTGGCATGAACATCGGCCGAGAATATCGCTATGACTGGCACGATGTCATGGTTCGCGCCGAGGGTACGATCGTGGACGACTTTGAATACGAGTTCGCCAAGAAGTGGGAACACTCGAAACCGTTCGGCGATCTGCGGTTGCTGGTCAAACTCATGAAGCGGCCTCTGCGCGCCAAGCGACCCAAGGATGGATACGAGATCCGCGCGATCATGACCAAACCTCACGCTTCTGACTTGTATCGCGCTCAGTTCGCGGCAATCAAGAATGCCAAACGTTATATCTTCATCGAAAATTCGTACTTTGCCGACGCGAAGATTCTCCATGCTCTAATAAAAGCCCGACTGCGCGGTGTCGACGTACGGGTCATCATGTCCCTGGACGGCAACCACGGAATCATGAACCAGGCTAACGTGAAAGCGGCGAACGTACTGCTCGCTGCCGGTGCCCGCATCTACAATTACGACGGTATGTCACACGTCAAAGCCGCAGTCTACGACGGCTGGGCGGTACTCGGCTCTGCAAACTTCGATCGTTTGAGTTTCCGCATCAATCGAGAAGCGAATCTAGCGAGCAGTGCTCCAGAATTCACCAGCCAGGTGTTAGAGCGCATCTTCGCCGTTGACTTTGTTCATTCCAAGGAGCTGATAGCACCACTCGAGCAAACCTGGCGGCACCACATGGCAAGTATCGTTGCGAGCCAGCTTTGAAAAGAGAGAGGGGATCGACTCAGATACCCAGATCTTTCATGTTGTAATCTTTTATCACCGTTTCGCGGGTGTGCGCATTCCAACGAAACTCATCTTCCAGACCCGCAAACGGCTGGTAGAGGTAACGTGGTTCAGAGCGATAGTGTTGCTGGCGCGCATCGATAGCCACCGCAATAACGCTGGAACGTTCGCGGATGCGCGTCTCGTCGTATATGACACCTTGACCAGAACCCAGTACGCCCCGCGCACCTAACACCGAGGATCGACGGTGAAAGCCGAATGTCAGCGACACTCTGGGATCCGGCGAAGTATTGGCAAACGAACAATGTAAAGCCTGGCGGTTGGTGATGGTGACATCACCCGCTTGGCAAAAAAGCGGTACTGCGTCGGGCAATAGATCG
>SMWK01000080.1 GCA_004356895.1 Gammaproteobacteria bacterium | reverse complement strand
TGTATGCATAGTCCAGATTAGTCAGCCCATCTCCAATCTCAGAGTCCGGGAGAAAGAAATTCCACAAGCCGGATTCTTTAGCTTTGGCCTTCGCGCCATCGAGCAATTCAAGCTGACGTGGGTGCCAGGTCCATCGATCTTCCTTCTCATCGTTGAGAGCGAAAAACTCCTCGGTGATTGGTTCAACGTTGTCCACGATGTGCTTCTGCACAGCGGCCAATAGAGGCTGGGCTTCATCTGACATAGCCAGGTTGAATAGATCACGATCTATATCTGACATTCTTACTTCTCCCTCTTTTAGTTTGCGAAGTTGTAGTTTGCGAACCAATAACGAAACTGCGATTCCTGGCCATCGCTACCGATAATCAGGCTGCCTGACCGTAACATACACTGGTTTGCTTGCACTTCATCAGACTTCAACCTGAGGCCCGTGACGACGTGGCCAAAACCATCGGCCGTGCGTTCCCAGATGGCCTGGTCGTCGACGTAGTCGAATGTGGCCAAGCCCTCCCCACCCGCAGCACCAAGGTAACTGCCATCTGCAGCTCTGATCAGAACAAAGTGATCGGCAGGCTGTTCGATACGAACAACGCGTTCTTCGGAAAGTTCTGTATTCTGCTTCAGACTCGTCACGAACTTCCGAGATACTCGGCGCAACTTTCCCAGTCGAGCTCTGCAAGCTGTTTGGCGTTTTGAGTGTATTTCCAATCGAAGTCCTGGTCGAATTCTTCAGGCCGAGACATCGACAACTCACCAACGTGAACCTTCGGCTTATCGGGATCGATTGCATTGCCATCTACCATGCCGAGCCCGTAGTAAGGCTTGAAGCCAATGAGGCCTTTCAGCTTCGAGGACAGGTTGTCGAGAATTTCGTCAGACACGCACGCGAGTTGATTCTCCTGCTGGCGCATCATGCCCCGCGCATACAACATTCGCGATGCCAGCCGGGTCCCCGACGCCGTGCGCGCACCACCCGAATGCAGCAAGCGGCTGTCGGTGAGGGCGCAAGTTCCGGCGGGTGCCGTGAGTGCCATGAGCCGCCCTTCCGCTAACTGTTCGTAATCTACATCCGCTCTGATGCAGTTACGTCCCGACGCTTCCCGATGTGAACCGGGCACGACATAGGTACCACCCTCCTCCAGGCTGAAGTCGGTATACAGCCAGATAAGCAGACCATAGAGCGGGTAGGGTGGGTGTGGCAGCGGTACGAAGCCTTGATCCTGATGTAATTCCTCGCGACCGCCATTTTGGTGAACGATGGAACCATGCGCCGTACCCAGGTAATAGCCTCGGCCGAGGATCTTCTCCATCAACCGTTCGACCAATGGCCCTTCACTTGCGGCACAGGTCTCGAAGGCAATGAGGTCGCGAAATACCTGACCTTTGGGAAGCAGATTGAAGACCAACTGCGCATTACCGCGATGGCTCAAATGGGCTACCTTTGCGGCGCGTTCGGCGGCGGCCTGATCGAGCAGCCGGTCGATCTGTGTCTGGATCTGCTCAGGCGACATGGCATCGGCAACGAGGCAGTAGCCCCACCGTATGAAGTCCGCCTGGAGTTGGGCTTCGTCGCGGGTCGGCTGTGGCAACTCAGGAAAATCTGTGGTTGGGCGGATTTTTTCCCGCTGCTTGGTGATGCCTGCGAGGCGGGCACCGGAATGTGGCAGTTGATCGTAAGTAATTTCAGTCGGCCACTCAACTTCTGAATCGTCCGACGGAAGCTCCCGCCCGATCAACAACGTCTTTAACCTGGCGTTTTCGGCCTTGAGTTCGGCAATCTCGTCGGCAGCCGAAAGCGTAGGCGCCGTTGTTACGCCACCTTCCGAGCGTGTGGGAGACACGTGCTTGGATTGTTCATCCTGAATCATCGAATTACTTCTTACCCCCGGTGTCTGAGTACCTGCCCTGCCCGTACACCCGTGTGCTCTCCATCCATCACGTTAACCTGACCATTGACGATCGTGGCCTTGTAGCCTGTCGAACGCTGGATGTAGCGCGGCGCACCGCCAGGGAAATCGTGCACCAGCTCGGGTTGCTGCTCAGCGACCCGTGCGAAGTCGAAGACGTTGACGTCAGCGCGCATACCCACCGCCAATGTGCCACGATCGCGCAGGTTAAGTACGCGCGCCGGCCCGGAAGTCAGGCGGCGAATTCCCTCACCCAGCGTGTACAGACCCTGCTCGCGCATCCAGTACGACAAAACGAAGCTGCACCATCCCGCATCCATGATCTGCGAGACATGTGCACCGGCGTCACCCAGGCTCGGGAAGATATTTTTGTTCTGGATTAGATCACCCAGTTCCGAAAGACTCTGGTTGAACATCCGCAGGTTGAACAGACCCTTACCACCACGCTCACGCGATATCCGCAGGAATGTCTCCACGAAGTGCTCACCTGCGGCCTTGCCTAGCGCATCAACGTTGTTCTCGGCCGGTACCGTGTAATCGGGCGTTTTGCCATCTCCGAGAGAGAAAACCAACTTCAAGTCAAAGCGAAATTTTGCTGACTTTCCTTCGTCGACAAGTTTCGCTGCCGTATCGACGTCATTGATCGCTGTGAGGCGACCTGCAAGGTCGAGCTTGCGGACGGCATCCCAGGTTTCACCCTGAAATGGCAGGGCGGATTGTAATCCGAACATGAAACCTGATCCCCGCACTTGGGTAATCGCCGTGATATCGCGCCCATCACAAATCTCATCGAGCCGATCTGCCGCAGCACGTCCCATCCCCTTGTCAGGGCCTGTTCCATAACTGAACAAAATTCGACCACGGGTCGTATCGGCCATTGCCTTCAACACTTCAAAGTCCGCACCCACGGCTTGCATCAGTGCGTTACGCGGCGCAACTGCCTTGGCGATCTCTACCAGTTCCTGGGGGTCGGCAAAGGTGCCTGGAATGGAACGTCCATCGGGCAGTTTATGCGGGGCGTACCGGTTGGTGGAAAATCCCACAGCACCTGCGTCGATTGCGTTGCCGACAATCTCGGCCATCTGTTGTCTTTCGGCATCTGTGGACTGTTCCTCAACAGCGCGCTCACCCATCACGTAGTAGCGCACGGCACAGTGACCGACCAGCCCGGCAACGTTTATCCCGGGCTTCAGCTTATCCAGGGCGTCCAGATAACCGCCGTAGTGTTCCCAGGTCCAAGGCAGACCCGTCATGATGGCGTACTTGGGAATGTCCTCGACCGTCTCCATCATGCCTGCCAGCAATTCCTGGTCTGCCGGTTTGCAAGGTGCAAACGTAACACCACAGTTGCCCATCAAAGCCGTCGTCACGCCATGCCAACTGACGGGCGTCAAGTCAGGATCCCAGCCGATCTGCGCATCCAGATGAGTATGTAGATCGATAAAACCGGGGCTCACTACATGTCCCTGTGCGTCGATCTCCTGGTCGCCCTTTTCGGCAACTTGGCCAACGGCTGTAATCAGGCCGTCGTCGATGGCAACGTCGCCGGAAACCGGCTCAGCACCCGTACCGTCAACGATATTGCCACCGCGTATCACTATGTCATGAGCCATCGATAACTCCATTTGATGCACTGCTTCTTGCGAGAAAGCGTATTTCGTTCCGGGATCGGAACGATCCTGAGGAAATCCTACCAGTCGAGCCGCACCCTCAACCCCCACGTCATAACCTGACGTTGCGTTGCCACGATGTCAAATAGGATTTTCGTTGCGGATTGGTGCCGCGCATGCACGACACCAACCCTCATACATCAAACTCGAAGTCGTACGCTCGAATTGCATTCTCGCGAAGAAACAGAGGCAAAACTTCATCACGAATGCCCAACGCATCTACCTCGTTCCGGCCGCGTTCCCAGACAATGGTGGGATATTCCGTGCCGAACATCATTTTTTCCCTGCCCCGGGTATTGATGAAATGCACAAAGTTTTCAGGCCAGTATCTGGGAGCCACCGAAGTACACGACATGTAGACGTTGTCCCAGTGACTGATGGTCGAGATGACCTCCTCGATCCACGGCTGTCCACAGTGGCTCATGATGAGCCGGAGATCGGGAAAGTGATAGGCCACTTCGTCGTAGTGGATAGGGTTCTGAACATGCCCCGGTCGTCGAGGCCCAGGCATACCCGCATTCATGGAGACAGCGAGGTTGAGCTCCAGCGCTTTTACGTAGAAGGGCCAATACACACGATCCGTTGGCGGCAGTGTATAACGAAATGGCGGAATGCGCAGACACCGCACACCATAACGTTCGTGATATTCGATCACCCGTTGGATCTCTTTGTACCCTTCGAGTGGATTCACGATCATCGCAGGCAATATCTTGCGCGGATATTTTTTATGAGCCTGGCCTACCCACTCCGCGTGGTCCGGCTCCATGATTGTCACGACGCACGCGCCGATACCAGCCGCATCGAGTTGTTCCAGCAATGCCTCGGGTGAATCCAACTTCGGACGGTCAGCGATGTCTTTGAAGAGGTAGCCGAGGCCGCTTGCATTCGGATTGAGAAAGCTCGAGTTAATCAGTGAATCGACGGCACGTTCAACCATCATTTAGCTCCGTGTATCTGCGTGTTTTACGCACAGAAAGGCTGTACCTGATTTGCCGCTCTAGCCTGCTCTCTCGCTGGAAACGCTTGCGAATCGTTGAAGTAATAGAAGATCAACCCGTTGGGCATCATGATCACGCGTATGCCAGACAACCCGGTCATCGAAGTTACCCAGACATCGCACGGGTACTGTTCGCCGAGAAGACCTACCGGAAACGCCCAGGTGCCGTTGTTGTAGTAAAACCCATAAAAATTCATCGAACGACCACGATCTTCAGGGTCTAGCTGCATGGTAGCGGCCAAAGCCTGCGGATGAAGGACTTGCCGGTTCTCTATTCTGCCAGCTTCAAGCGCGAGGAAACGGGCAATCTTCACCACCGAATCTGAATTCCAGAACATGCCGAAGCCACCGAACGCCGTGCCGCTGTTATTGATTCCAGCCTCACGTGTACGTCGACTTACGTACACATCGGGAGAGACCTGCAGGGGTTTTAGCACATTCTCAACGAGGTATTCAAAACTGTCGGTGATGTCTGCTTTTCTCGAACGAAGATAGGCATCCATGGCCGATACCAGAACATAGGTATCGGACGTGAGATAAACAACTTTCTCACCGGCTTTCGCACCATTTGGCAGATCAAACGCGGCCCGAAGTTTGTCGACAGCACTGATGTCGCCGAAGAACGGTGGAGCCACCTGATCAGCCAACACCGAAGGATTGATGAAGTTACCAGTCACCATATCACCAGCCTGCCCGAACGTCACTTCCCGCCATTCACCTCTGGCAGTTAAAGCCTCCGGCAGGTAGTCCACGATTTTCTGTTGATAGACATCCAGACCGTATTGCTGCGCCAGTGCCATCATCACCACGGCCGGATAAGCGGTCTTGGCGGTGGAAAAGGAGGTCAACATCATGTGCGCACAGAACGGATACGCACCCGAACGAGTTCGACACTCGTCCATATAGTGAACGCCTTGGAAATAAATACCGCGGATGCTGAGGTCATCGTTATCTGGCAGCCCAATGGAGAATCGGGCCAGATCCACCTTGGGATAGTCTTTGGCAAAATCCGCATACGGCTTGGTTGGTATCCGACCAGCTACTTCGTGCCTGAACTCAGTAATGATCCGCGTGGCCCGTGAAAGCTCTGCAGGTGTATACACGACAGACACTGGACCCCACATGTCGAATTTCAGAAAATGGCAGGTCTCCTGGTTGATCAAAAACGAACCGGATTGTTTTTCTCCTTCTTTTCCTTTTTCCAGGGTGAACCGCAACAGGCCGTTGTGCGTGCAGTTAACTCCTCTGGACATCAGGGTAAACGGGAGCGAAACATGTAGGTTGGCGTCACGGTCTTGCCAGATCTGCCCTGGGCCCAGAAGAAAATCGAATTGCGGGTGCTCGCCGGGGATCAGACCTCGACGCAACGGAATCAGGTCGGTGCCATCGGAAACGTAGTTGAAGCTGAAGGCCGGCAGGCTTTCGGTTACGGGCTCTAAAAAGGATGCACGAACGTATTCTTCGAACTGCAATTGTGTGGGTGTCATCGTGAGCGTACCGATAAAAGGCGTGTCGGGCGGTACTGCGTGATCCGGCGGTTGAAAGTCCACTGTGCGGAGTTTTATCACGTCGCAGGCGGTAGCCGTCATAACGAACAGGCTGAAAACCAATATCCGTAAGCGGAAGATCATCCAGACCCCAATCCGATATCTTTCTGGTAGGCTGATTTATCGGACGTCGTTACGAAAAGGCTATGCAAGACCGACTCACTGACGAAAAAATTCGGCGTTTTATCTGCGACGGCTTTCTTGTGGTGGATGTTGATTTGCCCGCTTCCTTTCATGCCCACGTCGAGGAAAAACTCCGCTTCAGCATCGAGCAGGAGTTCCCCATGGGAAACAACATACTGCCTCGAATTCCTGAAATGTACCAAGTGCTCGACTCTGCGCCCGTTGTCTGCGCTTTGACGAGTCTACTCGGGGCTGACTACTTGTTACATCCCCATCGTGCCGTGCACACCAGTACACCTCTCGAACACAAAAAGGAGCACAAAAACGTTCAGTTAACCCCCGAGGTAAATGAACCAGCTATGGGCAAAGGGTCCATGGCTGGTTCCGGATGGCACCAGGACGCCCAGAGCCCGCTGGCACGCGCCCGGTATCATGTGCCCAGACACCTGATCCTGTTCTATTTTCCCCATGATACCGAAGTCGACATGGGGCCGACGCGCCTTGAAGCGGGGAGCTACCTGTTTTCGCATCCGGAAAAACCCGTGTATCCAATCCTGCCAAACTTTGTCGCGAGGGGAACCGTGTTTATCGTGCACTTCGACATGGTTCATGCTGGGTTTAGCAACCTCAGCGAGCGAACGCGTTATGTGGTGAAGTTCGTTGCATCGAGAACTCGCAATCCCGACACGTTACCTTCGCCACCAGACTGGACAACGCCCGACAACATTCATGCCAGATACCCACTGGAACCCGTCTGGTCCCATGTGTGGCGTTGGCTCCATGGGTTGGCACATGTGCCGATGACACAGAGTGCACCATCTGAGATTACCCAGGTGAAGCGCTTGAATCGAATCTACTCCGCCGTCCCCGACGAATCGCAGATCAGCAAACTGATCGACAAACTGATGAGCCTGAAAGGTAGCAACCGACACCAGCGAGAACTGCGCACCACGGATTCCGGAAAACGCATTCTCAGAGATATGCCGACAAAAATTCCACGATGGAACGAACGCGCGATCGTCATGGAAGACTCCACCTACGCACTCGCGCTGGCCGGAGACGAAGCAGTGAAAGCAATATGTGCGTTGTTTGAGCTGGATGATCCGTGGATCAGCATCAACGCTTGTTTTGCGTTGGGTGAAATTGGCAACTCCGAGGCTGTACCCACGTTGGTCGAGGCACTCAAAAATTCGCACCAACAGATAGTACGCCAAGCGCTGGATGCTCTGGGAGTTCTGGGACATCCAATCAACGACGCGCTCGCAGAAATCGAACGCTTGATGACAATCAGCCATGATAAGTGGCTGGAACCCGAGGTGATGCGCGGCTGGACTGCACAGGATCAGGTTAGACTCAACGCTGTCTTCGCATTGTTGAATGTAATTCATCTGGAAGGCTCAGATCTCCGGACGATCGAACATATTCTCATCAACTCCCTGGATGATCCCAACGGGTATATTCCGGAGGTATCATGCGAAGCACTTCGGCGTATCAACACACCAACCGCGATCGCGGCGGCATTCAAATATCTGCAACGGCACCGTTGGGATTCCAGCCTCGTCGGCGGGCAGAAGATTTATTAGTGC
>SMWK01000079.1 GCA_004356895.1 Gammaproteobacteria bacterium | reverse complement strand
TCTGATAGTGATGCGGCTGTAGATGTCCTGCCCGGATTTCTTGTTTTGGTCATGATTGTCTCCTTTGCAGATGCGGTTTCTTCCGAAAGACGTGAAACATCGAAGACGGGGAAAGACGTCCTGGCACCGTTTAAGGGAAACCGGCAACACGGCTCATGAAATGAGAGAGTGCGGGCAGCCGGTTGTCTGGTCGTCGACCCCGGCTAGAAAAGTGAAGCTATGAGAAGAAACGCCAAAGGAACAGGCAGAATTGGCCAATTGCGAGGATGTCAGAGCAGAGTTACGGCACAATAAGCGAAATATAGCTCGACGTAATAAACGAAATATAGTACGACCTAATAAACGAATAGTCACGCAGCACAATAAGCGAAACATAGTACGATGCGATAGGCGAAATAAAGAACGAGACCATGGCAACACCGTCAGAGAAACTGGCTGAATCCCTAGAAGAGCTTCATAAGCTCCAGGAGGACGGTACGGTGGCCATACGATCTGCTGATCTAAGCAGAACTCATAGGGAACGCCTCACTCAGAACGGCTTCCTAAAAGAAGTAATGAAGGGCTGGTACGTCCCTTCCCGTCCTGATGAGACTGCCGGAGAGAGTACCGCCTGGTACGCATCCTTCTGGAAATTTTGCGCAGCCTATCTGGCGCATGTAAAAGTTAACGACTGGTGTCTATCGCCTGACCATTCCATATCACTGCACGCAGAGAACTGGACTGTACCTGCCCAGCTACTGGTTCGTGCAAAAAAGGCGAGCAACAACATAACTACGTTGCCGCACGATACCTCGTTACTTGATGTCCGAGCGTCGATACCTGATGAGAAAGATATCGAAATTAAGGAGGGGCTACGGTTGTTTTCACTACCGGCTGCCCTAATCGCCTGTACTCCTGGGTATTTCAAACAAAAGCCGACAGATGTGCGTGCTGCACTAGCCATGGTGCGGGATGCACCAAGAGTACTGGAGCGGCTGCTAGAAGGTGGTCACAGCGTTATCGCGGGACGACTGGCGGGCGCGTTCCGCAATATTGGCCGCGACCGTATCGCTGATGAGATAGTAAAAACAATGCGTACCGTGGGATACGACGTGCGTGAGAACGATCCGTTTTCTGCGCAAACACAGGTTCTGACGTTACGCGAGCAATCTCCCTACGTTAACCGCATCCGCCTGATGTGGCAGGACATGCGTGGCAAGGTTATCGATCACTTTCCGGTACCTCCCGGCATACCAGGTGACATAGGGTCCTATCTGGAACACGTTGAAGGTGTATATGTCATTGATGCCTATCACTCGTTATCGATAGAAGGCTACCGCGTTACACCTGAGCTCATTGAGCGGGCAAGAAGTGGAAACTGGAATCCGGAGGAGAATAAGGATGATCGGGAACAGCGAAGTGCTCTTGCTGCCCGAGGATACTGGCAGGCATATCAGGCTGTGAGAAAGAGCATCGCGATGATACTGGGTGGCAGGAATGCCGGTGCTGTTGTTGATGATGATCATCGTGACTGGTACCGGGAAATGTTCGCGCCAGGGGTTACGGCCGGTCTCCTGCAACCGGGTGATCTTGCCGGTTATCGCAATGGCCCGGTCTATATTCGCCGATCAATGCATGTACCACCCAACCGGGAAGCTGTTCGAGACGTAATGCCAGCGTATTTTGATCTCTTAAGAGAAGAGACCGAAGCATCAGTTCGCGTCGTGCTCGGACACTTCATCTTTGTGTATATCCATCCCTATATGGATGGCAACGGAAGAATGGGCCGCTTCTTAATGAACTCAATGCTCGCTAGCGGCGGTTATCCGTGGACTATCATCCCACTAGAGAAACGGGCCGAATACATGGCTTCACTGGAGCAGGCAAGCGTCCACCAGGACATCGGACAATTCACCAACTTCCTTGGTGGGTTGGTAGAGGCAGGTCTGGCTGGCGAAGCCCTACCGGAAATCCCGAAGTAACCGACAAGCGACTATCACCATCATGCTCATACCTGCATGCATGGACATGTCCATCACCATGATCATCATGGGCTCGATATCGGTCCGACTTCCCGCATAATTCGATTCATTATTCCCCGCGCCGGCCTACCCGAAAACAAATTAGACAAGGCAGTCTGATCATCGCTTGCGCCAACCAATCATATCCCGCATGTCAGCCTGCAAACTTTTTCTTTGAGAACGAAAGGCTAGCTAGAGCGGGCTTGCAGGTGCACTGATTAAGAACCTCCAGCCTGAGAGACGCAGAACAGCCCCCTAGTTGCACGCTAGGCCGTCACCTACTTAAGCCGGGGTTGGCTCTGCGAAACCAAATGCGATCCCGGGTGTCTGAGTTCCCAGAGCGATTCAGTACATGCACCTTTAGGGGGAAATCATGGGTTTTGAGCCAGCCGTGAGATTGACGGAGCAGATCGCGGATCATCTGGGTACACAGATCATTACGGGTCGGTTGAAGCCCCAGGCACGCATCCAAGAGCTGAAAGTGGCATCCGATCTCAGCGTCTCTCGGGGTTCTGTACGGGAAGCGCTGCTCATCCTCGAGAGTCGCCACCTGATTGAGATCATTCCTCGCCGGGGAGCGATTGTCAGTAGCTTAGAAGCCGGCCAAGTTGATGATTTTTCAGAACTTTTCTCGGAATTGTTGTGTCAGCTTTACGTGAAGGTGGCGGCTTCCAGGTCCCTTTGTTTCGATGAGTTCTCCCTTTCGCTGGAACGCATGGAGCGCGCGGTGGTACAGGACGACTTCGATACCCTGGTGTTGGCTCGACGTTCCTTCATTCGGGCCGGATTCCCGATCCTCGATACCTTTTATCTTTCCGCGGTTCTCAGCGGTTTGATTCCGGCCGACATGCGGCTTGCCTATGTTGTTTCGCGCCACCCCGACTATGATATGCGTGACACGTTGCGATATCACCAGGCGTTGTTGGAAGCTGTGCGAGGGAATGACGATGCACGCATCCGTGAATTGGTCCATGCCCACAGTGGGAGAGAGAAAAAGTTAGTTCTGAGTTTGCAACGGTCGAGTAGCGCACGGCCGTTGGTGGGAAATTTTGGTCGCGCTGCCATAGCTCAGAAAGCCCTGTAGACTTCGATAATTTCCCGGTATCGGGGTGTTACGCTGCCTGAGTATTTGTTTTAAACTAACGCCTACTCGGACCTGGGTCACGCCCTCGCTGCATGCGCTTAAAGCAGATCAAGCTCGCCGGTTTTAAATCATTTGTCGATCCGACTACGGTCACCCTCCCCGGAAATCGCTGCGCGGTGGTTGGCCCAAACGGGTGCGGTAAGTCCAATATCATTGACGCTGTCCGCTGGGTCATGGGCGAAAGCTCTGCTAAGCAACTTCGTGGCGAGAACATCACCGACGTCATTTTCAACGGATCCAACACCCGCAAACCAACTTCTATGGCCAGCGTCGAACTTTTGTTCGACAACGCCGATGGCCGCATAGGCGGGGAGTATGCGGGTTTTGGAGAAATATCTATCCGTCGTCAGGTAACGCGGGATGCCCAGTCCAGCTACTTCTTAAACGGCGCCAAATGTCGACGTCGTGACGTGATGGACCTTTTTCTCGGCACAGGTTTCGGACCGCGCAGTTACTCGATCATCGAACAAGGCATGATCAGCCAGCTGGTGGAAGCGAAACCGGAGGACCTGCGTGCCTATCTCGAAGAGGCGGCCGGTATTTCCAAATATAAGGAAAGGCGCCGGGAAACTCAGAACAGAATCAAGCACACCAACGAGAACCTCGATCGGTTGAACGACATCCGTGAGGAGCTTGGCCGTCAGCTTGGGCTTCTCAAGAGCCAGTCGAAGGCTGCAGAACGATATCGAATCCTGAAAGAGCGGGAAAAAAAGCTAACCGCCGAGCTGCATACGCTTCGCTATCTCGATCTCGATCGTGAGCTCACAGTCAGGCTGAACGAGATCAGCCAGCTCGAGATTGAGCTCGAGCGAGTCGTGGCCGCACAACAGACCGTCGATACCGACATCGAGAAGCATCGTGCGCAGCACGTGCAAGCGGGCGATGAATTTAATGGCGTCCAGGGGCACTATTATCAGCTCGGCGCGGACATTGCGCGTATCGAGGAAGCAATCCAGTTCAATAAGCAACGCGTCAAACAGCTCGAGCTCGATCTTGGTAGGCTGAACCAGCGAGCTGACGAAACGAACCGTCAGCTCGACATGGATGAAGCGCAGATCGCAGAACTTGCAGATCAGATCGCCCAACTCGTTCCAGACGTGAAAGACGCAGGCGTTGAGGACAGTCGTTGCACCCAACGGCTGGACGATCTGGAGAATAGATATCGCACGTGGCAGGCCGCTTGGGAAGAATTCAGCGCCCAAGCCGCGGAGAATGAGCGCGATGCTGAGGTTCAGGCTTCTCGCGTAGAGCATCTCGAGCAGTTACTACAACGGTTTCGTGGGCGTCGTGAACAACTTGAGGGTGACGCCGAGGGCGTGCCCGTCATGGAGAGCGATCACGTCAATTCTCTCGCCGCAGAAATTCAGACTTCCGAACACAACCGCCGTGTACTCGAAGCGGAGATCGATCTGAGTTTGAAGGAACTCGGCGCCGCCAGAGAAGATTTGCTGATGCGCGAACGCGTACTCGAAGACGCCCGGGGTGAAGTTCAGACGTTGCGCCACGATCTTGCGAGCCTGCAGGCGGTTCAGGAAGCAGCCCTCGGTCGTGAAGAACGCGAGGCGCAGGACTGGATCGAAGCGCAGGGGCTCGGCACTACGGATCGGTTGGGCGAAGCTCTTTCGGTCGTACCAGGTTGGGAACATGCGGTGGAGACGGTTCTCGGTGACTACCTTCAAGCTATCCGTGTGGACCGTCTCGAAGATTATCGCACCGCGTTTGAGAACATGGCCCACGGGGTCACCTTGTTGGAAGCTCGTATCGAGGGAGAGGTGTTTGGTGAGCTACCGAGCTTGGCCTCACTTGTCAGCAGCCGCGGATTGAAGCTCGGCTCTGTGCTCCATGGTGTATACGCCGCCGAGTCGATGGAAGTTGCACTCGCCATGCGAGACAGTCTCGGGCCGGGTGAAAGTGTCATCACACGGCAGGGTTTCTGGGTTGGTTCAGATTGGGTGCGCATGTTGTCGGGCGTTGACAGCGAGGCTGGGATAATTCAGAGAGCCCAGGAAATCGAAACCTTGAATCTACGCGTGGAGGAGGCCGAGCGAACTCTGGCCGAGCTTCAGGGTCATGTGGTTTCGGGACGAGCGCGAATCGAGCTTCTCGAGAACCAGCGCGAAACCCAGCAAAGTACCGTCAACAAGCTCAATCAATCGCTGGGTGAGCTCAAGGCCGATCACGGAGTGCGCCGTGTACAGATGGAGGAGGCTGATGCTCGGCGCAGCCGACTGCAACGCGAACGCGAAGAGATTGATGAACAGATAACGCAGGACGGCGATCGCCTCAACCAGGCGCGTGAGGCCCTGGTTATCGCCGCAACGCAACGCGAGCGGCAAACGGGTGAACGGGAACAACTCGTGGCACTTCGTGAGACCACCGAGCGGGAACTCGACGCGGCTCGGGAAGCGGCCCGCGGCAGCCGTGATGTTTATCATGCACTAAACACGACCTGGCAAAACCTGCAGTCTCGCCTGGCGGCGGGAGAAACAGCTCGCGAGCGCCTGATACGCCAGAAGGGAGAGCTCGAAGAACAACAAGCCACACTTCTGCAAGGAATCGAATCCAGCGCCACGCCTCTACCGGAGCTGACGCAGGAGCTCGAAGCCAAGCTTACCGAACGACTGGCTGTCGAATCGCAGCTTACCGAGGTGCGCACAAAACTCGAGCAACTCGAATCAGACATACGTGAACTAGAAGGGCAGCGTGGAGAGGCACAGCAAATAGTTGCCGAGGTACGCTCACAACTCGAAGAGTCGAGAGTAAATCGACAAGGCCTCACCGTTCAGGTAGAGAATCTTGTAGAGCTGGTGGTTGCCACGGGTCACGAGTTCGAAGAGGTGCGAGCACAACTTCCGCAAGACGCCGACGAAGCAAGCTGGGTTGCATCATTGGAGAAAACCGACCGTCGCATTGAGCGACTTGGACCCATTAACCTTGCGGCCATCGAAGAGTTTGATGCTCAATCGGCACGCAAGGTCTATCTCGATCAGCAGTATGAGGATCTGGATCAAGCTCTGGAAACTCTCAGCGCTGCCATCAAGAAGATTGATCGAGAAACGCGCTTGAGGTTCAAGGAAACGTTCGATGCGGTTAATGTGGAATTAGGGGAACTTTTTCCCAAGGTATTTGGCGGGGGACACGCCTATTTAGAACTGACAGGGGAGGATCTGCTCAATACCGGGGTCACGTTAATGGCGAGGCCTCCGGGAAAACGCAACGCCAATGTGCATCTGCTATCTGGCGGCGAAAAGGCGATGACGGCGGTGGCATTGATTTTTGCCATATTCCATCTCAATCCGAGCCCAGTGTGTTTGCTGGATGAGGTTGATGCGCCTCTAGATGACACCAATGTCATGCGTTTTGCAGATTTGATTGAGGATATGTCTACCGAGGTGCAGTTCGTCGTGATCACACACAACAAGCTCACTATGGAGATGGCAGACCATCTCATGGGTGTGACGATGAACGAGCCAGGCGTTTCGCGTCTGGTGTCGGTGGATGTAGAAGAAGCTGCGGCTATGGCTGTTATGTAGTCACGGCGGCGAAGTTGGAACCCTGTCAGGCCGTATGAATGCGGCCTAGGAGCCGTAAGTGGACATTAAGGACTTCATTTTAGTCGGGGGTGGGCTGCTCATCGCGGCTGTCGTCGCGCATGGCTTTTGGATTGCCTGGCGCGCCAGACAAGAACCGTTACGTCTCGACATAGTGCCCGATCTGATTTCAGAAGACGTGGATGATATTGAGCGCCTGCGCGGCGAACTGCCCAACGGTGGGGCCCGGGTGGTATCCAAGTCAAGTTCCGACAGGGAACTGTTTGACTGGGAGCAGGCTCGTCTGGAGTTGGACACACCGGCTCCGGTGTTGCTCGAAACGACCGATAACGAAGTGCATACCAACAGGGTCGCGGCAGAATTTCCCCGTCAACCAGGTGTCACGCGGCCGATCGAACCGACACTTGGTGCTGTGGATGCCGACGTTGTTGGCGGACCTCCTGCGATCGAAAGAGCGATCGATGATGCACCTCGCGCTAAAGTTACGGGCGTGGCCCTGCCTGAGGAGGCTATCGTCACTCAGACACCACGGCGACCCAGGCAGTTGGCGGCACGACCGGCGGCGCCGGAACGTGTCGAACCCGCACCTGTCGAGGAGTTGATCGTCTTCAATGTGCTGGCACCGAACTCCACACCTTTTTCTGGTGATGCGTTGTTCACGGCGTTGCGTAGCCAGGGCCTCAAGTTCGGCAACATGAACATCTTCCATCGCATCGATCCGCTGACCAAAGTCGCCCACTTCAGCGTGGCGAATGTGGTCGAGCCTGGCACGTTCGACATGGCAGACATGGAGTCCTTCGTCTCGCCTGGGCTGTTGTTTTTCCTTCAGTTACCGGGCCCTGAACGTCCTGCGGAAGTGTTCGAAGAAATGTTGCGCATCGCCCATGAGATCGCGGAGAACCTGGGTGGTGAAATCAAGGACGAGCAGCGAAACTTGATGA
Source organism: Gammaproteobacteria bacterium (assembly GCA_004356895.1). GTDB lineage: Bacteria > Pseudomonadota > Gammaproteobacteria > Pseudomonadales > Azotimanducaceae > SMWK01. The sequence continues at coordinate 576 of SMWK01000079.1, read as the reverse complement.
CCAGACAGGCCATGGAGCATTATCGCCAGCGGATTGCGGATTTTTCCCGCAAGCGCATGTCTAAGCGAGCATGAGTGCAAACGAAGAACTCACCCAACTTACGAAGCTAGTTCGCTACCACCTACACCGATACCACGTGCTCGACGATCCGGAGATCGGCGACGGCGAATACGACGCATTGTTCGACAAGCTTGTGGCGCTGGAGGCGGCGCACCCGGAGTTGGTGACCCCGGAATCCCCGACCCAGCGCGTAGGCAGTAGTCCGTTGAGCGAATTTGTTTCGGTGCGTCACGAACTCGCTATGTTGTCACTGGACAAATGCGCCACTAAAGAAGAGTTAGCGGATTGGATCGAACGGTGTAGAAATCGTCTCGAACCGGACGAGCCCCTTGCCTTCACCTGCGAGCCTAAGATCGACGGCGTGGCCGTAGCGCTCATCTACGAGAACGGCCGGTTGGTACAGGGGGCAACACGGGGCGATGGTGAGACCGGTGAGGACATTACGGCCAACGTACGAACTATCGGCGCGGTGCCCCTCTTGTTAGGGTCGAAAGGGTTGGCCGCGCAGGATCTTCC
>SMWK01000078.1 GCA_004356895.1 Gammaproteobacteria bacterium | reverse complement strand
TTACATCGATCGCGTCAATATATCCGTGGCCATCATCCCGATGGCGGAAGAGTTCGGCTGGAACCTCGAAACGCAAGGCACGGTGTTATCGTTTTTCTTCATCGGTTATCTGCTCACGCAGATTATCGGCGGTAGGCTCGCGGACCGTTTCGGTGGCAAAGTGGTACTGGCCGTGGGTGTGCTGCTCTGGTCGCTGTTTACGGTGCTCACCCCACCAGCAGCGGTTTGGGGGTTGGGCGCCCTGCTGGTCGTGCGCATCGCGATGGGCATGGGGGAGGCAATCACCTTCCCTTCGATTTAGCCTTTACTCGCGTTGGATGCCGATCCAGGAGCGAGCTCGGGCAATGGCGTTCAACAACAGCGGCATACCGTCGGGTACCGTGTTTGCGTTGCTTGCCACGCCGGTCATCGTCGCGAAATTTGGTTGGGAATGGGCGTTTTACCTTTTTGGCGGCGTTGGCGTGCTCTGGTATCTGTTCTGGCAGGTGAAAGCCGCTGCAACGCCTCAACAGCATGCCGGAATCAGTGCCGCCGAATTAACGTATATCGAAGCCAATGTGGTGCAAGGCACACAAGGCCAGGCGCACCCTCCGATACGCGAATTTCTAAAACATATGCCGGTCTGGGCCATCATCGTTGCGCACTTCTGTAACAACTGGTCTTTGTACGTGTTGCTGTCCTGGCTGCCTACCTTTGTGAACAAGGGCCTGGGGGTGGATTTTGCGGCGGTTGGCGTGGTTACGATGATTCCTCACGTTGCATCGTTTGTGTTTCTAAACGTTGCGGGTAACGTCACCGATCGTTTGACCAAATCCGGCATGGACCTGGGCAAGATCCGTAAACTCATGCAAACCATCGGTTTCGGTGGGATATCCATCGCGCTCATGTTCGTCGGCGAGGTAGAAAGTGCGGCGATGGCGATAGGGATCATGGCGGTCGGAAATGCCTTTGGTGCGTTTGTTACAGGCGGTTTCGCAATCAATCACATGGATATCGCGCCGCGTTCGGCAGGCACGTTAATGGGTATTACCAATACCGCTGGAACCATTCCCGGAATTATCGGTGTGTACGTCAGTGGTCGAATTCTCGAAGCAACTGGCTCGTGGGCGCTGGTTTTTCAGGTGGCGGCCGGGGTTACCCTTTTTGGTCTGGTGTTCTATTTAATCTTCTCGAGCAGCAAGCAGATCTTCGACTAAAAACTGCCTTCAGTCGAACTCGGCCATGCGCAGACCCTGCAGATAACGTTCAGCGAAAGCTGGATCGGTGAGCAAAGCTCGCTGACCGCCTGCGAGGGTGTAGTTCGGATCGAGTTCTGTCGCCCGCATCAAGGCGGCGCGCGCCCCAACTCGTCGCGCCAGACGGTTCCCGGGCTGATGCCTTCGTCGTACCATATGTTAAAACCCTGGCCGGTGAGGCGCGCGATCTCGGGATAGACACTTGCGGTATCCGTATGAGCGTAGCTTACGAAGATATAGGGTTCGTCGCCGCGATAAGCCGGGAACGGTTTTTCCATACCTACGAGCCGTATGTCGCGAAGTGGGACAACACAGCGGGTACGACAAGTTCGGCGTGAGTCTCCATCAGCCAATGCCCGGCATCGAGCTCGAGTTCGCTGAATGCGCCAGAAATATATTGCTGCTGCCCATCGACGGCTGCGCGGCCCACGGCCGGATCTTGATTACCCCAGATGAACAGATAAGGTAACTTAACGTTGAGATCGGGCACGGGAGCGTCGAACGCGGCTGCGCGATACCAGTTGAGTGCCCCCGTCAACGCACCCGGTTCGCTGAACACGCGCAAGTATTCTTCTACCTGCGCATCGCCGTGTTCGGCATACATAACGGTGCGCATCAGGTCGAAGTCATTGAAGGCGAAAAGCTGCTCGGGCAACCAGGGCATGCGGAATAAAATCATGTACGAACTGCGTTGTTGCTGGTCGGCGTCCTCGGCTATCGCGGCACCAAACGATGCGATGTGTGGAATTGAAAGCGAGGTCCAGGTTTTCAGCCGCACGGCCTCGGTGAGTACGACGTTCCAGCCAACGCCGGAACCCCAATCGTGACCGACGAGATGAAACGTCTCGAAGCCGACGACATCGGCGACGTCGAGCACGTCCTGCGCTAGCTCTTCAATCGTGTAGGCGGTCGTTTCCTGCGGTCTTGCGCCCGGGCTGTAACCTCGCTGATCGAATGCGACGACCTGATAGCCGGCTTGTGCGACTGCCTCGATGAGAGGAATCCACATAATGGAAGTTTCGGGAAAACCGTGCAGCAGAATGACGTTACCGCGTTCACCACCGAACCCGGCGACGCGCGCCCTGAAAATCTGGTTACCCGTGTTGACGAGCACCAGGCCGTCGGATTGATCCGGAAACGTGGGAAGAGATGTTGTAGCGGCACTGTGGGAAAGGTTGCGGTCAAGAGACGTCGTCGCGCCTAACCAAAGGACAAATGGCGCACCGACGATCAGAAAGACGATGACGTAAAGGATTTTTTTGAACAATGGGTTTCCCGATGTTGTTTGCTGGCCTGGCCTTGACTAACGTGCGAGAGTGCCAGCCTTCCTGCTTTCCAGCTTGTGGATCTTGACACATTCATCGGAGCAGAAACGCGCTCCAGCATAGGGCAAGAACCATTCCTTGCAGCTCGGACACTCCTTGTACTCGGGCTTGACGGGTTGAAGTTCGCCGTTGCGCCGTTGCTCGAGCAGTTCGGCAATCTGCGCGTTTTGTTTCACCATCAGGCGGAAGTCTCGATCGCTGATGTCGAGGAGGTCGAGCGCAAGGCTGACACTCAAACGAGGGGAGCGAAGTAATAAAGAGATGGCGGATTCTTGGAGTTGCACTGTCGTTCTCAGTCTTTTCTTGTTAACCGAATACATGAATCAATCAAGTCTGAACCGGTCCAGTTTCCACAATCAAAGCCTATATGGCCTCGAGGACGTCACAAATCCCGCAACCCAGGCGACCTTGAGTTTTAAGCTCGCTCACCCACTAGCGTTATAGTGTGAACGCGCCGAATCCACAAGAGCGGAGCCACCAAATGGATCAAAGAAATCAGCAACGCAGGCCAAAGGTGATCATCGATTGCGATCCCGGTCATGACGATGCCGTCGCCATCATTCTTGCCCACGCGCACGCTGAGGTGTTGGGTATTACCACCGTTAGTGGAAATGCACCCCTTCTGAGCACTACCCAAAATGCTCTGTCTGTACTCGAATTGATTGATGAGGATACTCCGGTACACAGTGGGGCCGCAGCTCCTCTTAAAGGGTGGGAGAAAGGCGAGGCCATACATGCGGAGGGTGTCCATGGCGTGGGCGGGTTGGGCGGTGTCGAGTTGGATGCTCCGAGTCGATCTGTCGCCAGCAGTGATGCGGTGCAGTTTCTATTGACGGCAACACGTGCGCATACGGATGTCTGGATCGTTGCCATCGGACCCTTAACCAACGTTGCGCTGGCTTTGCAGAAAGACCCGACATTCAGCGAGCGTATCGCAGGCATATCCATCATGGGGGGCAGTGCAACGGTCGGTAACGCAACCCGCGTTGCGGAGTTCAATATCTGGGCGGACCCGGAAGCTGCCGACGTGGTATTTCGTTCCGGCGCGAGACTGAAAATGTGTGGGCTGAATCTCACCCACCAGCTCACTACGACGGATGAATTGGTTGAGCAGCTTCGAGAGATGAATTCGAAGAACTCAATTTTTGTCGCGGCACTGTTCGAGTTCATGCATGGACGGATGGAAGAACTCATCGGCAGACGCCGTTCAGCGTTACATGACCCTTGTGCCGTAATAGCCATTACTCATCCGGAGCTGATCGTGAGTGAGGCACGAGCCGTTGCGATAGAGCTTGACGGCACCCACACTCGGGGGATGACCGTGGTCGACGAACGGGTCACAAGACGACGCGATCCAGCGAACGTGGAAGTAGCTTATTCGATCGACGCCGATCGGGCGATGTCTCTCGTGGTTGAGAGTGTAAGGAATTGACGAACGTGGTGTTACCCGGTTTTTCGAGCCTCTTGTTGAACTCCGAGTTCAATCAACGTAGCAATGATGAGGTTGCGCTCAGCCGATTTGACTCGCTCCTCTAACGATTCCACCGAGTCGTCAGGTTTTACCTGCACTCGGACTTGAGAAAGAATCGGGCCGGTGTCGTACTCCCCTGCCACCAGGTGTACGGTAGCGCCGGATTCGGTGTCACCAGAATCGAGCACCGCTTGGTGAACGTTACGACCGAAAAAACCCTGCCCACCATATTTCGGTAACAGCGATGGGTGGGTATTGAGTATCCGGTTGCGATATGCGCCAAGCGTTCGCGGGCCGAGCTTTTTCATGTATCCGGCGAGCAATATCCAATCGGCTTTCGCTTCCCCGAGCGCCGTGGTGAGTGCCTCGTCAAGCTCATCGGCGTTCCCGTGTGTCCTGGCGCTGAGGTGCAGGGTTTCGATGCCATGCTTTTTGGCCCGTTTTAGCGCCGGCGCGTCGCTGTTGTTGCTGACTACGAGCGTTACCGAGGCGGCTATGGTTCCGTCTTCACAGGCGTCGATAACTGCCTGCAGGATAGATCCGCCGTGAGAAGCCATGGCCGCGATATTCACCTCTCAGCCACCTTGAAGATCGACGTGTGAAAGATCTCCGTCGTGAGTTCGTGACCACCGTAATAGGCAATATAGATGCGAACGAACTCGTGACCCTTTTTTTGCCACTTATCCAGCACGACGGCGCGCACTTCCACTGTATCGCCAACCCGCAACGGCAGGTGAAAGCGGGTCTCGGAACCGACGTGGATCCATGCTGGCATGATGTACTCGCGTGTCAGCGTTCTGTTAGCGATGGACAGTAACCAATGGGGGTGCGCAAACGTGCGAAAGATAGTTTGCCCATCCTGGATCTCGCTGGCCGATGTCTGGTTGCCATCGTCGGTAATCTGCCAATGCCAGGGGGTAAATGGTTGTTGTGGATGTACGGTGTCCCAGATCATGTCCAATCGTTCGACTGGCTTACAGGGGTTGGCGAAGATCGACTGATCCTCGATCTCAGGTAGCGTGTCCGGCATCGTACTGTGCAGTTCCGCCAGCAACACCCCGTGTTGGTTGTGGCAGCGGGTGTGATGACCGGCGTCGTCCTCCACGTAGGTTATGTCGAGCTGATCGCCGTGATAGGCGGGTTTCAGGAACCGCACCGAACCGAGCGAGTGGCCTAACCACGCCTCGCCGAACTTTTCGACGAGGGGGTAGGTAAGATGTCCGTATACGGCAACACCGGGTACCAGAGCGCCTTCGAAGCCGTATTTGCGGGCGATCTCGTCATCGTGGATCTTGTTCTCGTGCGCCT
>SMWK01000077.1 GCA_004356895.1 Gammaproteobacteria bacterium | reverse complement strand
GCATGGTCATCTTCCAGGAATCGGTGAACACATTAGGATCCTCGATCGTCGCCTCGTAGTTGAGCGCGTTCGGACCGATCGGCGTGTATCGCTCGACTACCCGCAATGTGTCACTGGCGAAGTTCCCCGCCCGATCAAACCAGGCCTGGCCGTTGAAACCGGCGACGTCAACCACGAGTGTGTCTCCCTCCCAGCGCCCATGGGAGCGACCCATCCAGCTATCGATGGGCGCGGGCTCGGGATTTTCCTTATCCATGTGGATGGTTCGGTTCGCCTCCGCGAAGCCGTAAACGATCATAATCTTGTTGGTGCCCTGGAGGATCTGAAACGGATAGGGCAGATAGGTCGCGCGGGGAACCCCCGGCAGGTAACACTTTGTTTCCGGATCCTCGGCGTGCCGGTTCTCGAAGTTCTGGCGCTTCTGATCGAATGCCCAGGGTTGGTAAGGAATCTCATCGCCCTCGACCACTCCCTTCCCCGGGGGAGTTGCACCGATCGCGCCGAGTTCAGGAGGTCCGGAACTCGCTTGATGGTCTTGAATATTCCAATGCGCGGTGCCGATCGCCTGCCAGATTCCACTCAGGTCGGGATGGCCGTCATAGGCACGGGGGAACTCCGCTTGCGCATTCGCGGGTCCGGTGGGCAACAAAAGGGTCACCCACAGTACGGCTGCGGCGATCATTCCTCCTCGCAGCCGGTTTTGCATCCGATTGAACTCCCCAAAAGTAAAACACCGTGTAGGTTGGATTAAGCCCGCGTGGACGCTGTGGTGCAAGTACGGGACATCCGACTTACCTATCAGGGTGACCTTTGAGGGTTTCGAATCCTGTGCAATTACCTTGATGAGTAACGTTGTTGTTTTACCCCAATCATGCCAGATTGCCCTAATGGATGACCTGGATCTCTGCTTCATGCCGGCGACGGAACTCGCCTCAGCCATCAAGGCTAAAAAGGTTTCGCCGGTGGAAGTCACCCGAGCGGTGATCGCTCGAATAGAAGCGCTTGAACCCAAGCTCAATGCATTCGCAACTTTCACACCAGAACTCGCGCTGGAGGCGGCGGTGGAAGCAGAAAAATCCGTTATCTCAGGTGCTCAGCTGGGTGATTTGCACGGCGTGCCGGTGTCGATCAAAGATCTGACACTGACGGCTGGTATCCCGACGCAACGTGGATCCAAGATCCTGGCCGGAGAAACACCCACAGTTGATGCGCCGGTTGTCGCTCGCATCAAACAAGCCGGTGGAATTTTGCTGGGTAAAACCACTACGCCGGAGTTCGGTTGGAAAGGGGTCAGCCAAAGCCCACTCACCGGCATCACCTCGAATCCCTGGAAGCTCGGTTACAACGCGGGTGCGTCGTCGGCCGGTGCCGGGGTTGGCGCCGCCGCAGGTTACGGGCCGCTCCATCAAGGTTCCGATGGAGCAGGTTCGATTCGCATGCCTTCACATTTCTGCGCTGTCTTCGGCCTGAAGCCAACCTTTGGCCGGGTTCCTAACCTACCGGTTCCTAACAACGACCAGACGAGTCACGTCGGACCGATGACTCGCACCGTCGCTGATGCCGCGCTGTTTCTGAAAGTAATGGCTGGCCAACATCCCATCGAACACACGAGCTTAGCGGCGCCGGTGCCAGACTATCCCAGGTTGCTCAATACGGAAGTAGGTAGGTTCAAGATAGCGTTCAGTAGCGACCTCGGACATGCACGGGTCGACGACGAAGTCAGTGATTTGGTCGCGGCGGCCGTTAACGTTTTCGCAGACCTCGGTTGCACGGTCGAAGAGATCACGCCCGCATTTGGACGGCTGGGGCCCGAGATCGGGCGGTTTTTTTGGACCGTACATGAAACGAATCTCGCTCACTACCTTGCAAAGTGGGAAGCGGAGATGGATCCGGGTCTGGTGGCTTGCATCAAGGAAGGTGGTGGGCATAGTGCGGAAGAATATCTCGCGATGCGGGCTCGCAAGATTGCGTACGTCCAGCAGATTCACGAATTCCTGCAGGACTGGGATTTACTGATGACCCCGGCAGTATCAGTGGCAGCGTTTCCGGCCGACCGTTTGCAACCAGCACACTGGCCGCAGCACCCCTGGGACTGGATTAGCTGGGCGGAGTTTTCCTACCCTTTCAACATGAGCGGTAATCCAGCGGCAAGTGTTCCCTGTGGATTCACCGATGTGGGTTTGCCAGTCGGCCTGCAGATCGTCGGTAAGCGGACGGATGAATTGAGTGTACTGTGTGCCGCTGCTGCGTTCGAATCCGCCCGGCCCTGGGATGGCAAGCGCCCAACATTCTGACCCGTTTTCGCGTTATTTGGCCAAGGAGAGCCTGGGACTATTCCTGCTCTGCTCTTTGTCCCACTATCCACGCGATCATCATGATCACGACAGGCTCATTGCCCCACTCCGGTTTTAGGGTTGTTTGACCTCCCTGACCCCTTTGCACCTCAGGTATAAGTACTTCCCTTCATCCCCCCAGCAATATCCTGGCGGATCACCACGTTAACCAGAGCCGGTTTGCCGGACGCGAACGCTCGCTCGAGTGCCGGGCCGATCTCTTCCGGACGCTCGCAATATTCGCCGTACCCGCCCATGGCTTCGACAATCTTGTCATACCGCGTGAAGTTGAGCGTGGTGGCGACAACCCGGTTCGCACCATAGATCGCCGCTTGCGGTCGCGCCATCTGGCCCCAGGCGCCGTCGACGCCAACGATACCGACGATCGGCAATTCGAAACGCACCGCCGTGTCGTATTCGAAACCGTTCAGTCCGAACGCACCATCGCCGTAGATGATCAATACCCGCTTTTCGGGTTTTGCGAGCTGTGCAGCCAGGGCAAAAGGCATCCCGACTCCGAGCGTGCCGAGTGGTCCCGGGTCCATCCAGCAATTTTCTTCCGGTACGGGGAGCACCTTTGATGCTTGGGCGACGATGTCTCCACCGTCGCCGATCAGGATGACATCCTTGTCTGCGACAAAGTCTCTGATCTCGCGACACATGCGCAGCGGGTCGATGGGCACCTCGTCGGAGTTGAGCTGGGAACTGAATGCGGCTTCCAGCTCAGCTTCCCGTTCGATCATCCGATCGCGCCAGTCGCTGAAGTCCAAGCCAACGTCGTTGGCGGCTATTTTTTTCAGCATGCTCTCGAACGTTGCAGCGATGTTGCCTACCACCGCCGCATCCGCGGACCGATTGGTACCGATCAATTCGTTCTCAACGTCCAGCTGAATGATCTTGGCATCCTTGGGGATGGTGCGGCCGAAGCCTAAACGGAAATCAAGCAGCACACCGGCGCAGATGAATACATCACATTGTCCAATGGCTTCCTTGCGCACGCGGTTCATGAGTTCGGGCGTGCCTGGTTTGACGGTTCCCCTGCCCATACCGTTGACGAAAGTAGGGATGTGAATCTGCTCGACAAATTTCTGCAAAGCGGCTGCAGCGTTCGACCATTTGACGCTCGTTCCAGCCATCAGCACGGGCTGTTTTGCACTCGCGAGGATTTCGAGCGCGTGTTCGATGTCGCTCTCATCAGGGGTCAGCACCGGTGGCTTAGTCCGCATGATCGGAAACCGGACTTGATCCAGTTCGACCTCACTGCTCAAGACGTCCATCGGAATTTCCAGGAATGCCGGACCAGGATTGCCAGACACCGCGTGGCGAATGGCCATCTCGATGTAGTCGGGAATGCGGCGGGTGTCGTAGCAGGTATCGGCCCATTTGGTGATCGGTTTCATCACGCCCACATGATCCATTTCCTGGAGCGATCCGCGCCGCAGGTTGTTGAGTGGACCTTGCCCACCGATAACGAGTATGGGGCTGTTCGCCCGCCAGGCGTTTGCTACTCCGGTCACTCCATCGGTGACGCCTGGACCGGCCGTTAGAACTGCGCAGCCTATTTTGCCCGGGTTGAGCCGGCTCCAGGCGTCGGCGGCGTGTACCGCGGCCTGTTCGTGGCGGACGTCTATAACTTTGATGCCTTCGTCCAGGCAACCGTCGTAGATGGCCATGATATGGCCACCGCTCAAGGTGAAGATACATTCCACCCCAGCGTCCTTCAGTGCTCGTGCCGCGAGCTTGCCGCCGTGAACGCCCATATATCACCCCCAGATAATTCGCATTTCGTTCGATACTAGCACGCGCGGATACGCACTCTTGGTGACCTTTCGCTTCCTGAGTCTGCGTGGGAGGGTTATTGTGGGTCAGTCAGAACTAAAAGAGTCACCGTTATGCCCGCGTTGGATGGAATGAGAGTGTTGGACATGACCCAGTACGAAGCTGGCACCGCTTGTACTCAGGCCCTGGCCTGGCTGGGTGCCGATGTGGTCAAGGTGGAGCGCCCGGAGGTAGGCGACCCGGCTCGGGGGGCATTCAACTCGAGCATAGATTCGGAGTACTTCGTCAACTGGAACAGCAACAAGCGCAGCGTCACTGTCGATCTCCAGAAAGCGGAAGGCCGCCAGTTGCTTCTCGACATGGTGCCGCATTACGAAGTTTTCATCGAAAACTATGGACCGGGGGTAATCGAGAAAATGAATCTCGGCTACGATGTCATGAAAGCCGTGAATCCCAGCATTATCTATGCGCGCATCAAAGGCTTCGGTACCTCAGGACCCTACGCGAATTTCAAATGTTACGACATGGTTGCCCAGGCCGCTGCGGGTGCGTTCTCGATCACCGGCGAACCTGACGGTCCGCCGATGCGTCCGGGTCCGACAACGGGCGACTGTGGCACGGGTGTCCAGATGGCTCTGAACATCACCGCGGCCTACGTTGAAAAACAACGTACAGGAGAAGGGCAACTCATCGAGTTGTCGATGCAGGAAGCCATGACTTATTACCTGCGCACGGCCGTATCGCAAACACAATGGGGGACCAAGGCAACCCCCAGAACAGGCAACGGCACAGCGGCTGCTGTCAATTTGTATCCGTGCGAACCGGGTGGGCCAAACGACTACGTCTTCATCATGGCGGTCACGCCGCCCATGTGGAAAGCCTTGTGCAGCGCCATAAACCGACCTGATCTACTGACCGATCCACGGTTCGCGAAGGGGGCTGACAGGCGGGCCAACAGTAGTGCGCTTAAGGCCGAGATCTCAACTTGGACTCAAGCCCGCGACAAACATGAGGCAATGCGCATACTTGGAGAGGCAGATGTTCCTGCCAGCGCGGTCATGGATACTGCGGATCTCTTCACTGACCCTCATCTGGCCGAGCGCGGCTTCATACACTCGTTAGATCACCCCACCCACGGCAGCATCCGGTTGCTGGGCTGGCCGGCACGTATGTCACGCAGCGAAGTTCCGATTGAACCGGCTCCGCTTCTGGGGCAGCACTCCAGGGAAGTAGTTGCGGGAGATCTGGGATTGTCCGAGGCGGACATTGACGCGCTCGTCGACCAAGGCGTTATCGGCAGCGAAAACTAATCCGCTCACAACAATCCGGCCGACCTCGCCCAACGATATTTCGCGCCGAGGACGGCTACGGGCTTCTCGGTCGTGTAGGGATACGCCAGGATATTGCGATCCATTAGATACTCACACGCCTGTTCGATCTCGATGTCACCGACAAGCGATACAACCACGGGCTTGTCGATGCCCTTTGCTCGCGCTTCTTCCACCGCCGCGCCGAGGAGTTCGGCGAATACCATTGGTGGCGTGATGATGGTGTGCCAATAACCGAGGATGAGTGCGTGCACTCGTTCGTCGTTCAGCGCCAGATCGATGGTACTGCGATAGGTCGAAGGCGGCTCTCCACCGGTAATGTCCACGGGGTTGCCCGACGCGCCGAACGGTGGAATGAAAGCTTTGAATGATGCGTCCAGATCGTCCGGCATCACCATCAGCGACAGGTTGTTATCGACGCAAGCGTCCGCCAGTAGCACGCCGGACCCTCCTGCACCGGTCAGTATGACAACATTTTCGCCCTTGGGCGTCGGCAGCACTTGCAGGCCACGTGCGAACTCCAGCATGTCATTCAGGGTTTTTGCTCTGATCACACCGCACTGACGTAGCACCGCGTCGTAAACCCGGTCGTCGCCCGCCAACGCGGCGGTGTGCGATTTTGCAGCTTTCGCGCCTGAACTCGTGCGGCCGGCTTTCAGCATAACGATTGGTTTCTTTTTTGACACCCTTTCCGCCACCTCAGCAAACGCGCGACCGTCCTTCAAGTCTTCGACGTGCATGGCGATGACTTCGGTGTTCGGGTCCTGCTCGAAGAACGTCAGCAGATCGTCTTCGTCGATATCGGATTTGTTACCGAGGCCAACGATTGCCGAGACACCCATCTTGGCGGAGCGGCTGAAGCCAATGATGGCCATCCCGACGCCGCCACTCTGCGATGACAAGGCGACCTTACCTTTTTCGTTGTAGGGTGTGCAGAACGTGGCACATAGGTTCTTGTGCGTGTTATAGAAGCCATAGATGTTGGGTCCCATCAAACGCACATTGTTCTCGCGGGCAACTTTGACTATCTCTTCTTGCAAGGCGTGCTCGCCAACTTCCGCAAATCCCGACGGAATCAAAATCGCGCCGGATATTTCCTTCTGGCCACACTCGGCGATCACCCCAGCAACAAATCGGGCGGGGATGCAGAATATGGCGATGTCTATGTTGCCGGGCACGTCCACGACGCTCTTGTAACAAGGGTGATCGAGGATCACGTCGGCTTTGGGATGAATGGGATAAAGCTCACCAGCATAGCCGCCATCGATGAGGTTGCGCATGACCGAGTTACCGATCTTGCCGTCTACAGCGGAGGCGCCGATGACCGCTACGGCGTCCGGTTCCATGATGCGCTTCATGGCACTCAATATGTCTTCCTGCGATGGCCGATATCGGGGTTGTGCGTCTGCGAAGTCGCAGAGTATCCGCACGTCGACGGCGGTTGCCCCCTCGGCGGTAGCCAACACCGGGTTCAGATCCATCTCGCTGATCTCTGGAAAGTCGGCGACCAGCGCACTGACGTTTTCGATTAACGATGCGAGCGCGGTGCGGTCGACGGCGGGTGAGCCTCGCACACCGTTCAAGACCGCGGAACCTGCGATGTCGTCGAGCATCCCCGCGGCTTGGCTCTGGGAGGTAGGGGCCAGGCGAAATGTTACGTCCTTCAGGACTTCGACCAACACGCCACCTAAACCAAATGCGACCAGCTTGCCGAACGCCGGGTCGGTGGTTGCGCCGACGATAACTTCTTGTGCGCCGGCTAGTTGCTGCTGTACCTGGACACCGCTGATTTCCGCGTTGCCATCGTATGACTTGGCGTTGTCGCAAATGGTGCCGTATGCGGCTTGCACCGCCGCAGCGTCTAGAAGGTTCGTCAGCACGCCACCGGCGTCACTTTTGTGCAGGATGTCGCTCGACTCGATCTTCATGACTATCGGATAGCCGATGTCGTTCGCCAGTCGTACGGCTTCCTCAGGTGTCGTCGCAAGTCCCTCGCGCGGGGTTGGAATCAGATAAGCGTCGGCAATGCGGTTTGCTTCCGCGCTGCTGAGTGCAGTGCGTCCCGATTTTTTGACGCCGTCGAGCACCTCTCGAGCGGCAGCTTGGTCGTAGTTCATGATTGACCTCCCCAGGAGAAGACAGAGATTACCCGGTTAAGGACAACTCCACGAGCAGAGAGTAGGCTCCAGGAACGCGACCAGTTTGCCGTTAAATGCTGACGGGGATACACCAATGGAATTGTCTGCGGGCGCGAAGACCGGCTGCGTGATCGTCGGTGGGGGACCTGCCGGTGTTTTGTTGTCGCTATTATTGGCGCGCAAGGGGATAGCGGTTACGCTG